>JAAYTC010000187.1 GCA_012518155.1 Bacteroidales bacterium
CCGGTCTGAAGGGACGCCCGCCCGATTTTTTCTCCCATTTGCTATCCCCTCTTTCCCTTGGTTCGAAGGGACGTTTAGGGGGGTGCCGATCCGCGTCGCGGGACTCACCTCGAGGCCTCTCTTCGCCTTGATCGGCTCGTTGCGAGCGGCGGTACCCTTCACGGGAGTTTCTTTGGTAGTGATCTTCATCGGTTCGCCTCTCGCGTATCTTGTCCCGTTTAGGGCGGTCGTCTCGTTTACCGGCAAATATCTCGTATTCACGCATTTCACATTCTAACGCCCCATTGTAAAGGAAAAAGCGGCGGGAATGGCGCAGTCCGATCGCGTCGAACGACTCTTTCCGGTAGCTCAGCACGTAGGCACGATACCCCGTGAACACATGCTTCAACCGCTCTCCTATCATCGAGTAAAGGCCCTCCAACTCCTCCACCTTCATCCGTTCACCGTAAGGAGGATTGGTCATTAATACTCCTCCTGCTGCCGGTGCTACTTCGTATTGCTGAAAAGGCTTCACGCTGATCTCGATGTACTTTTTCAATCCGGCGTTCTTGATATTCTTATCCGCGATTGCAATGGCTTTTGAAGAAACATCGGAGCCGATAATGGGATGAAGAAACTCCTTCGCTCCCGATTCGTCGTTATAGATCGTGCTAAAAAGTTCTTGATCGAAGTCGCTCCACTTCTCGAACCCGAAGTGCTGCCTATGAATTCCCGGGGGAATGCCTAAGGCGATCATGGCCGCCTCGATCAACAGCGTTCCCGATCCGCACATCGGATCCACGAACGGACTCTCTCCACGCCAACCCGACTTCAGGATCATCCCCGCTGCCAACACTTCGTTGAGCGGTGCTTCAGTCTGTGCGATCCGGTACCCACGCTTATGCAGCGATTCACCGGAACTATCCAACGAAAGGGTGCACTTGTTGTGTGCCACGTGGATATTCAACACCACATCGGGATTGGAAACGCTGACCGACGGCCGTTTGTCGTACCGCTCATAAAACCAGTCGGCAATGGCATCTTTAACCTTGTAAGCGACAAATTTCGAGTGAGAGAAAATATGAGAAAAGACGACCGCGTCGATCGAAAAGGTGGTGTCGAGCGTGAGGTGCTCTTCCCAATTCAGCTCTTTCACGGCCTGGTACACCTCATCGGCACTGTTCGCTTTAAAATTGTAGATCGGCTTTAGGATACGCAAGGCGGTGCGACAATGCACGTTGGCTTTATACATCAGCGCTTTATCGCCCGAAAAAGAGACCATCCGGGTACCTATTTCCACGTCGTTAGCTCCTAACGCGATCAGCTCTTCGGCAAGCACATCCTCCAGTTCGGCCATCGTTTTGGCGACCATCGGGAATGTTTGGGAATTGTTCATCAATATGTTGAAGTTGATTTATATGAATTGTAAACGATAGAGTACAAAGATAGATACAATTCGCGACTTACAACTTTACTTTTATTTTTCTTGCTTTCGATTCGTTCCAGAAAGCATCCAACGCGGTCACCACATACGTGTACCGGTTTGTCCCTCCTTCGTACGGTAATACGAAAAAGTTTTCGGGGGTAATACCCACGATGTTCTCGGCACGCCCAATATCCACTTTCTCTCCTCGCGCGAAGCGATACACCACGAAGCGTTGCGCGGATTCAGGATCTCGGAGTTGCTTCTGGTGCTCCCACGCGAGGAAATGCATGTCTTCCGTGAACACCTGGTTCAGTTTTTTCACCCGGCCCGGCCGCCCCTCGTGCATGTGCGTGTACGCGGGAATAAGAGAAGGCGCTTTATGCAGTCCGTTTTTCATCGCGTCGGCTACCCCTTCAAAGTTATCGAGGATCTGGTAACCATACCAGTAGCAATTGCCATGCACGTGGGGCATCGCTCGTGTTTGATGGATTTTGATATCCAACTCGTTCCTGTCGATGCTACGTTTCAGGTCCTGCCCTATATAGAGCGGCTGCTCAAAATTATGCTCGTTCCACCAGTGCAACAGGGTAGTATAATCGGCCGCGGCATGCCCTCTTTCCCAATAGAGTTGCGGCAGGTTGTAATCGATCCAGCCCTTCTCTACCCACAGTTTAATGTCCGCGTACAGGTCGTCGTAATTTTGCAGTCCGTTGGTATCGCTCCCCTGGGGGTCGCTCCGTTTATTCCGGTAAATCCCGAAAGGGCTGATTCCGAACCGCACCCATGGCTTGGTCGAGGCGATGGTAAGCTTTATCTGTTGGATAAGTAGGTTCACGTTGTTCCGTCGCCACTCCCCCCGCTGGGAAGGTGAAAACCCTTGTGACGCGGCGTACATGTTAAAACTCCGGTCGTCGGGAAACGCCTCCCCCGCGATGGGATAGGGATAAAAGTAGTCGTCCATATGGATGGCGTCCACGTTATACCGAGTCACGATATCCCGCACCACTTCGCAGATGAATCCCCGGTTCTCCGGCAAGCCGGGATCGAAAAAGAGTTGGGTGCCGTATTGCACGAACCGCTCGGGGTTACGCCAGTAGATATGGTCGGGTGCCAAGCCATTATTCACGTGGGTCTTTACCCGGTAAGGATTCATCCACGCGTGCAACTCCATGCCACGTTTGTGGCACTCATCGATTAGAAACGCGAGCGGGTCGAAGGAGGGATCGTCCGGTGCCACGCCCTGCGTCCCCGTGAGAAAGCGGCTCCACGGTTCCAAGTCGGAGCGGTAGAAAGCGTCTGCCTCCGGCCTGATCTGAAAGATCACCGCGTTGATACCCGCTTCGTCGAACTTACGCACCATCTCTGATAGGTAATGTTTCATCGCGGCACTGTTCATCTGCCGGTAGCGGGATTGCCCCACCGTTTGTACCCACGCGCCGCGGAACTCATGTTTTGGAGCTCCCTCCGCCGTTCCCGAGGGGATCGTTCGCGTTGTGCCGCAAGCGGAGACTGACAGGAGCACACTGCTCAATAAAAAAAGATATACTATATGTTTACTCATTTCGTTTGAAAAAGTCGTTATCACACGTATGGCCCGTAACACTTCAAGGTCAGGGAATAAAAATATGGTCGTCGCTCTCGATCAACTGATCCACTTGATGCTGTTTCGGGTAGACCACGATCCGGTTATGATCGGGAAAGCGGTTCTCAATCCGTGTGGGTAAACTCTCCAACACAGGGATATGCGAAATGTAGCCTGGGTGTGCCGAAACCAGGAGAATCAAGTCGTCTTTCTTGATCATATCGCCACAAGACATCGGGTTGTTCCAATCAGTGAACGGTTCAAACGTGAAGTTCACGGACTTGTTTTGCTCCAGCATAGCGGCACGTGTATCGAGATCTCCCAGGTGCAAAACCGGGATTGAAAGCTCAGAGGAGAGCTTTGTCACCTTATTCACCCACATACCGAAGCCGTCCTCTTTTTCGACCAGTGGAGGAGTGATGACGACGATCCGTTTATTCAGGATTAGGTTTTGATCGAGATGGCATACAAACAAGTTTTTATCGGTGCTCTTGATGATCATCTCTATTTTCTCTCCCAAGAGTTTATCCCAAAGGCCCGCGCGGCCCGGCCACCCCAAGATAACAATATCGGTCATCGTCTCACGAGCAGTACGCATAATACCATCCGCCGGGCTGTGATCGATCGTCGTGATGATGTCCACGTTCACCTCGGCCGCCGTGGCAGTCGACACGAAATCTTGTAGCTGCTTTCTGAAGCTCACGATGTTTTTTTCCGCCTCCTCGTTATTTGGCACCACCCCAAGAAGGGATACCGGGTTGACCGATCCTTTATCCTTCAACAGTAGAGCCAACTCCACATGTTGTCCGATATTGGTGGGATTCGCGATAGGCACCAAGATCTTCTCTTGTGCAAACTCACCCATTGAGTCGGTCGAGAGCGGTTCGCTTTCTTCCCTGATCACGATCTTACGTGCCGCTCGCTGTGTACTTACCGATGCTATGATGCAGGTGATAAGGATAAGGATAATGGTCCCGTTCAAGATATACACGTCCAAGATACCCGCTCGGTACCCCACCAAAATAATCGCCAGCGTTGCCGCCGCGTGCGAGCTACTCAAACCAAAAATCAGGTCTCGCTGCGTGGAAGTATATCGGAATGTTTTCTGGGTGGCCCACGCGGCCAGCCATTTACCGACCAAGGCTACCACAGTGAGTGTCAAAGCCACTATAAGCGTCCACGGCCCATCCAGCAACACGGAAACGTCCACCAGCATCCCCACCGAGATAAGGAAGAGGGGAATAAAAAGGGCGTTTCCAAAAAACTCTATCCGGTTCATCAGTGCCGACGAGTGAGGAATCAGCCGGTTCAATGCCAATCCCGCGGCAAACGCGCCGATGATCGGCTCGATCCCACCTAACTCCACCAGAAACCCGGCAGCAAACACCACGAAAAGAACGAAGATAAAGGTGGAATATTTTTCCGGCGCGGCACGCTTGAAAAACCATTTGGCAAAACGAGGCACCAGCACGAAGATGATAACAGAAAAGATTATCAACGAAATCAATAACCTGGCCAAGAAAGCGGGATTCACCCCTCCCGTGCTGTTCGATAAAATGATTGCCAAGATGATCAGCACCGCGGTATCGGTAAATATGGTCCCTCCCACGGTAATGGCAACCGTCTGGTTGCGGGCGATGCCCATCCGGCTGACAATAGGATACGCCACCAACGTGTGGGTAGAGAACATGCTCGCGGTGAGGAAACTGGCGTTCGCGTCGTATCCTAACAAATAATAACAGACAGGGAACCCGATAATAAGGGGAATGATAAAGGTATAAAATCCGAAAGTAAGGCTTTTGTTCCGGTTCAGTTTAAACTCTCCCAAATCGAGCTCCAAGCCCGCGATAAACATGATGTAAAGCAGTCCAATAGTAGAAAACATCTGCATACCCGCGTGGCTGTTGCTGATCCAGTTGAGGCCGTAAGGGCCAATGATCACCCCCGCCACGATCAGTCCAATGATGCTGGGCACGTTTAACCGTTTGAGCAAGATGGGAGCTAAAAGCACGATGAACAGCAATACGGCAAATATCAGTACCGGATTGGTAAAAGGCAACGCGAAATGGTGTTGTATTTCGGCCTGGAATGTCTCCATAAAAATTCTTTTTGATAAAATGAAAGCGGCAAAACCTCCAACAGGATCCGCTCCAATACAGCACAAAATTAATTATTTTCTTTGATTCAGAGGAACCCGACGGAAAGGAATCGATAAAATTCTTATATTCGCGGGTTATAGCAAAGTCAATATGAGCAACCCCAAGCAAATCGAAATAAAGGGGGCACGCGTCAATAATCTCAAGAATATCGACGTGAACATCCCCCGCAACACGTTCACGGTTATCACAGGCCTCTCCGGCTCCGGAAAATCATCCCTCGCTTTCGACACCCTCTACGCGGAGGGGCAACGTCGTTACGTGGAGAGCCTCTCCGCGTATGCCCGGCAATTCTTGGGCCGGATGAACAAACCGGAATGCGACTATATCAAAGGCATCCCACCTGCCATTGCCATCGAGCAGAAAGTAAATACCCGCAACCCTCGCTCAACCGTGGGCACCTCCACCGAGATCTATGAATACATGCGGCTCCTTTACGCGCGCGTGGGAAGGACCATCTCCCCTATCTCCGGGAAAGAGGTGAAACGCCATTACGTGCACGACGTGGTGGAAAAGATGCAGGAGTACCGTGAAGGGACCCGCCTCGCGGTAATGGCACGCCTTCAAATAAGGAGTGAGCGTACCCCGCGGGAACAGTTAGAGATACTGATGAAAGAGGGATTTACCCGGGTGGACGTGGGGGAACAGTTTTACCGGATCGATGAGCTGCTGGAAGAAAAGAAACTCCCCCCGGCCGACGATATATTGCTGGTGATCGACCGCCTCTCCTGCTCGTCGGACAAGGCGACGGTAAACCGACTGTCGGACTCTGTAGAGACCGCCTTCCTGGAAGGGAATGGCGAATGCATCCTCCGTTTTTGGGGTGAGGAGGGGATTGAAACCTACGAATTCTCCAACCGATTCGAGGCGGACGGAATGGTATTTGAAGAACCTACCGAGTTGATGTTCAACTTCAATAGCCCGGCCGGAGCATGCCCTAAATGTGAAGGATTCGGGAAAATCGTGGGAATCGACGAGAACCTGGTGATTCCCGATAAGAGCCTCTCCGTGCAAGAGGAGTCCGTGCAGTGCTGGAAAGGGGAAAAAATGAGCGAGTGGCGAAAGGAGTTCGTGCGCAACGCGTACAAGGCCGACTTCCCGATTCACCGGGCTTATTACGATCTGACAGAGGTAGAAAAAGATATTCTTTGGAACGGCCGTCACGACCTTGAGATCTATGGCATCAACGACTTTTTCGGAATGTTGGAACGAAACCTCTACAAGATTCAGTACAGGGTGATGTTGGCACGTTATCGTGGCAAGACCGACTGTACCCTTTGCAAGGGAGCTCGACTTAAACAGGAAGCACTGCACGTGAAAGTGGGAGGCAAATCGATTGCCGAACTGGTGCTCCTGCCTGTCACGGAACTCATACCCTTCTTCGAAGATCTCCCATTGAGCAAATCGGAAGCAACCATCGCGGAGCGGCTGCTCACCGAAATACGAAACCGTCTCCAGTTCCTGCTGGACGTGGGATTAGGATACCTCACGCTGAACCGGCTCTCCAACACCCTTTCCGGGGGCGAAAGTCAACGCATCAACCTGGTATCGTCACTGGGGAGCAGCTTGGTGGGCTCGTTATATATTTTGGATGAGCCCAGCATAGGGCTTCATTCGCGCGACACCCACCTGCTTATTGGCGTGTTAAAAGAACTGCAACGGCCGGGCAATACGGTGGTGGTGGTGGAACACGACGAAGAGATCATCCGGGCGGCGGACTACATTGTAGATATTGGACCGCTCGCGGGGCGATTGGGGGGCGAAGTGATCTACCAGGGCAAAGTGGCGGAACTGGAAGAAAAAAGCGACAGCTTCACGGTAAAATACCTTACCGGAGAGGAGAAGATCGAGGTGCCCAAAACACGTAGAAAGTGGAACAACTATATCGAGGTGAAGGGGGCACGACAAAACAACCTCAAGAATATCGATGTGAAATTCCCGCTCAGCGTGATGACGGTGGTCACCGGGGTGAGCGGTTCGGGCAAATCGTCCTTAGTGAACGACGTGTTATTTAACGCGCTTCAGCACGAGTACAAGGAGACGCCTTTGCAGCGTGCCGAGTTCAACGGTATCAGTGGCGATATAAAGCTGATGCAGGCAGCGGAGTACGTGGACCAGAACCCGATCGGGAAATCGTCCCGCTCCAACCCGGCTACCTACCTCAAGGCGTACGATGAGGTCCGAAAACTGTTCGCGGCCCAGCCTCTCTCGAAACAGATGGGGTTCACCCCGGCCTATTTTTCCTTTAACGTGGAGGGAGGCCGCTGCGATGAGTGCAAGGGAGAAGGGACGATCACCGTGGAGATGCAGTTCATGGCCGATATTCAGCTGGAGTGCGAGTCGTGCCATGGGAAGCGATTTTCGCCCGAAGTGCTGGAAGTAGAATACAAGGGGATGTCGATTCACGACGTGCTGGAGATGACCGTAAGCCAGGCGTTCGAGTTCTTCGGGAAACAGAAAGGGGCGACCGAGAAAAAGATCGCGAAAAAAATTCGCCCCCTTCAAGATGTAGGATTGGGATACCTGAAACTGGGACAATCCTCCTCCACCCTTTCGGGCGGCGAGAACCAGCGGGTAAAATTGGCTTTTTACCTCGGTGAAGAAAAATCGAGGCCCACGATATTTATCTTCGATGAACCTACTACCGGGCTCCATTTTCACGACATCAAGACCCTGCTTAAAGCATTCGACGCGTTGATAGAGCGGGGACACACCGTGATCATCATAGAGCACAACATGGAGGTGATCAAGTGCGCCGACCATATCATTGATATCGGTCCCGAAGGTGGGAAAGCGGGAGGTTATATCGTGTGCGAGGGCACGCCGGAACAGGTCGCCCAATGCGAAACATCGCACACCGGCCGTTTCTTAAAGGAGAAGTTGTTGCCGTAACAAAGAGTTAATCATTTGGTCGTTACAATCAAACCTACTATATTTGGCAAACTATGCCAACCGTTAGTGAATTCTTTGGGATTACAATTAAAATAACGTACCTCGATCACAATCCACCCCATTTCCATGCCTATTACGGCGAACAAAAAGCCATCATTGAAATTGAAAATGGACGTGTAAAAGGGTACATGTCTGAAAGAGCCATTCGTTTGATTTTCGAATGGATGGAAATGCATCGAAAAGAATTAAAAGAGGCTTGGCGCAAAGCTAAAAACGGAGAGAAACCTTCTAAAATTGAGCCGTTACGATGAATGATAATCTATTTATTGAAATAATAGAAGCCGAGTATGTAGAGGAATACAAGCTGTATGTGGTATTTAATAACGGGAAACGAATGACAGTAGATTTTCACGATTTGCTGTTTAAGCTCCAATACCCTGTATTTCTACCATTACGCGATAAAGAGCGCTTTCGCAATTTTAAAATCACTGATACGCTCGAATGGGAAGAGGGGACGATTGATATTGCGCCAGAGACCGTGTATGAAATGGGTAAAAACATAGACTCGGATATTGTTGCGGAGCCCTGATCCTTAAAAAGAACGAGAGAGTTTTTCGCGAAAGACAGGTCTGCCTAAGAGAACGGTTTTTTCCTATATCAGGTTCCTTCCAATCCAGAAAATGAGAATTCCCAAAAGCACCGCGAGGGCTGACCAGCGACCGAAGAATTTTTTTTCGAGCCGTGGGTTTCGTTTACTCCCGCCAAAATATTGCAGATAAACACCTAAAAGAACATAGGGTATCGCCAGAAGCACCATCCCGTTGTGCCGGAAGGCCGACTTGAATTCCAAATGCAACAAACTATGAATCGCTCGCTGTGAACCACATCCCGGGCACTCGTAACCGGTCGCCAAAAGAAAAGGGCATCGCGGGAAAAGCGGTTGCTCGGCGGGATCCAACGTGTAAAAAACAAAGAGTGCCGCCATAACTAAGATTGTTAAGACGACACCCAGACCTATTTTAACCTCTTTACTCACGATAAAGATTCAATGGAGCGTACGAAGTATTAAAAATTATATCCACTGGCGTTGTTCTCTATGAAATTCTCCATGTATTCCGGCAGGTTACCGGTAATCAACATCCACGACCAGAACGCGATGTATACCACTCCTGCCGCGACAGCGAGCAGGGTCCACATTTTGGCTTTTTTAGAAAACTTTTCCGCTTCGGCATACATACCCCGGTAATAAAGGGAATCAACTCGTGCGGCGTAAACGATCCCTACAACTCCGAAAAAGATGCAGCAAAACAGGGTGGCCAAGATTGATGCCCACAACCAGTTATTGGGTTTCAGAGGGGGAATATCATCCTCGCCGTCTCTTACGGGGGGACTTTCCACGGGCGGTTCTTGCCATGGTTCGTGGGGCGGTAGCCCTTGGTTTGAAGAACCCGGCGTGGGGGGTACGGGGGGCGGGGTTGTGTTATAATCTTCCATCGACTTAATTTTTATCCATTACATTTCTATCATGTTGCCCATTTCAGAAAAACCGGCCCATCCTATGATGCCAAATATCAAGATCATACCAATCACGAACAGGAGCACCCATCCAATGGCGATCCACATCGCGATACGGGTCCATTTTCCGGCTGATCGGGACGACTCGGCCGCGGCAACGTAGTCGCCTCGATTGTAGAATGATTCTACCTGCGCGGCGTAGACAATGCCGATGATTCCAAGTAGACTAAGAAAGCTACCACACAACATGAAAGGGAGGATAGTTACAAGGATAGATTCCACCAACCATGTTTTCGGCATGGGGCGTTGCTCCTTTTCATCGATCCCGGGAGCGTAGCTTGCTTGTCCTCCTGGTGATTGTACAGGCTGAGCCGGATAAGAGGGAGCTTCTTGATACGTTCCCGAAAACAGGTAACGCAGTTCATCCACCTCTTCCGCGCGTTTCCACTGCTCCATTCCTTGCGTCCACACTAACGTGTCGCGCTTTACGCTCTCCTGTTTAAGTTCCAGTGCTGTAAATGTCCCTTTCTGATTTCCTTCAGCGTCAATATAAAAATAGCGGTTCATGTGTATTTGGTTTTTATTGATATTCTTCGGGATCTATTCGCAACGTGCGAATGGTCCGGTTGTTTTCATCCTTATAAACATACTCCAGAACGACATTGTTTTCTTTAAAAACGGCCAATTGCGGGTTCGTGGAGAATTCGTTTCGAATATTTTCACGAAGGGATTGAAGGCCGATATCTACCAACGAATCGGGATTTTTAGTATTGAGCACAGTGTATTGGTACTGAAACATATTCCCTGTAACTACGGAAGCTTTATCAAAACGGGTGTATTGATCAAGCATCACAGGCGTAGACTCGTTGAGCTCCGCTGCCATCCGCGTTAACCTCTTATTTAAGCCCTTTTCATCGGAATTGCACTGCAAAAGCAAAACCATCAGAAAAGCACCGGAAAGCAGGTAAAATATTTTTCGCATATCTTTGTTTTGGTTTCACAAATATAACATCAACTAAACGATTTTACCTCATCTTGACTGGACGAAATTTCCGAAAAGTAATTTATTCATTAGAGAAGAGACTAGGGCTTCTTTGAAAGTTATCAAGTTTTTTCTTTCCAACGGAGTGCAATATAAATTCACGGTGAAACAGGAAATTTTTCAGATTGACGAACATTTGTTCTTAAACACATATCTTTGCATACAGCCCAAACTATGTCATTATGAATGAAGTAAACCTCAAAAAGAATTTGGCAGAATGTCGTCACGACATCCTGCCAAACATGTTAACCTTAAATCTAATACTATTATGAAAAAACCACGTGACAAATATAAAAAAGAAATAAACATTCACCAAATATTTCCCATAAAAAATCAAAAAATATTTACAAACTCGCTCGAAAGTATCAAATTACCCACTCGGCAGCCGCATACCCGTTAATTTTCGGTAGAGATCAAGCGCGTACACGTCAGTCATTCCCGAAATATAATCCAATATCGATTGAACCCGTTGATACAAGGTGCGTGCATCTGTCTCGTATTGCTCCGGGATTCGATCCAACAGCAAACGAGAATAGGCATGTTCGGGATTTAGGATGGCATGAGTAAACACTTCCAAGAGGTGACCGATGATTCGGTAACCGGATAATTCTATCTCCAATACTTCATCTGAACGGTATATTCGATCCACGGCGAAACGGGTACAGTTCTCGTAAGCCTCTCTCACACGGCGTGACACCTGATGCATCAGGGATCCATGGAAAGTACCGGACAAAATGTCTTCTTCATTTTCAAGAAACACCAGTGAACACTCTTCCACGAGAAGCCCGATGAGACTCGACCGTAAATAGGAAATCTGCTCATTCGGATCGTTTACCAGCGACATGTTTTTTATCGCTCGTTTCTGACGGTCTTCATTAAAAAAGCCCAAGAACAGTTCTTTTGATTTTTCCGTTGTCACGAGGCGTAGTTTGTGCGCGTCTTCGATATCCATCACTTGGTAACAAATATCATCCGCCGCCTCCACGAGGTAAACAAGGGGATGGCGTGCGTAATGAAGAGGCATGTTCTTCTTCTTGAATATCCCCAAAGCGTCTGCAATAGCCCTATAATCATTCTCCTCCGAAGCAAAGAAACCGAACTTATTCTTTCCGCCACTCAGTTCCGATGAATAGGGATACTTCACGATTGAAGCGAGCGTGGCGTAAGTCATCGCGAAGCCGCCCTTTCTCCTTCCACGGAACTGATGCATTAACAACCGGATTGCATTCGCATTGCCCTCAAAGTATATAAAATCGCTCCATCGGTCCTCTTCATTTTCTACGAGTGGACGTAACGAAGCTCCTTCACCTTCGGAAAAAAACGATGAAATGGCCTTTTCTCCAGAATGCCCAAATGGAGGATTTCCCAAATCGTGGGCCAAACAAGCTGCAGAAACAACGGATCCAATCTCCTCGAAGTGCGCGAGCGAGGCCGGGTTTCTTTCTCGCAGTGCACGTCCTACATTTTCACCCAGCGAACGTCCCACGCTAGAGACCTCTAAGCTATGTGTCAACCTATTATGAACAAAAACACTGCCCGGCAACGGGAAAACCTGCGTTTTATTCTGTAATCTTCGAAATGGAGAAGAAAAAATCAACCGGTCGTAATCCCTTTGATATTCGGTACGCTGGTGACGAGTAGCCGACCGATAATCTTCCATCCCAAAACGTTGAGCAGACAAAAGCCGCTCCCAACTCATCTTCATATTATTCTTATCTTTTTAAACCACATAGCACAACAAAACAAACAAAGATAACACTCGCGAAGGTATTTTGACACATGCCGCGTGTAAAATTTTTCACCGCGAAAGGGCTATCTTTTCGAAATAATATAACAAGAAAATGGGTATATTATCCCCGATTAAGAGTAAATTTGTAGTTTAATAGTAAAAGAACGGCAAAAAAGAATGACAGATCAAGTAAAGCATGAATGCGGTATCGCGGTGATCCGCCTCCTGAAACCACTCGAATATTACTACCAAAAATACGGCACGTGGCAATACGGGCTCGATAAACTCTACCTGCTCATGGAAAAACAGCACAATCGTGGGCAGGAGGGAGCCGGGTTGGGAGCGGTAAAACTGGATGCGGCCCCGGGGAATGAATTTATATTCAGGGAGAGGGCGTTGGGTTCGGGTGCTATCCCGGAAATCTTTGCCAACGTTCATGCATCGTTTCATTCTTTTTCGGAAGAGCAACTGAGTAACCCTTCCTTCGTGAAATCGTCCGTACCCTACGCGGCAGAGCTATTTATCGGCCACTTGCGCTACAGTACAACCGGCAAAAGTGGCCTCACCTACGTTCACCCGCTGCTTCGAAGAAATAACTGGGCCTCGAGAAGCCTCGCTCTGGCCGGCAACTTTAACATGACCAATGTTGACGAGATGTTCCAACAACTATTGGAAGAGGGGCAACACCCCCGGGATTATGCCGACACGTTCGTGATGTTGGAATCATTGGGGCATTACCTCGATCGAGAGGTGCAATACCAGTACGACCGACTGGATAAGACCCACCTGAACGGGCAAGAGGTGAGCCACCTTATCGAAGAAAAATTGGATATTCCATTTTTACTGAAGCGGGCTTCCAAAAAATGGGACGGTGGCTACGCGCTTTGTGGGTTAATTGGAAGCGGTGATGCTTTCGCCTTGCGCGACCCGTGGGGCATCCGAACTGCTTTCTATTATCACGACGACGAGGTGGCGGTTGTGGCTTCGGAACGACCGGTAATCCAAACAGCGTTCAACTTGAAGAAAGAGGATATCCGCGAACTACAACCGGGTGAGGCACTGGTAGTGAAACGAAACGGGACAGTCAGCCAGCATCAGATACTACCGAAGAAAGAAAAAATCACTCCCTGCTCGTTTGAACGAATTTATTTCTCCAGGGGGTCGGACTACGATATCTACCGGGAACGAAAAGAGTTGGGACGCCTACTGGTGCCACGCATCATCGAGGCAATTAACAACGATTTCGATAATACCGTTTTTTCGTTTATCCCCAATACCGCCGAAGTGGCTTACTTTGGGATGTTGCAGGGACTGGAAGATCACTTCAACCATCAAAAGGCAATCACGATCCTTGAGAAAGGGAATTCACTTACAAAAACAGAGATCGATACGATCCTCTCTAAAAGGGTACGTTCCGAAAAGGTAGCCATAAAAGACGTGAAGCTGCGCACCTTTATCGCGCAGGGGAAAACAAGAAACGATCTCGCCGCACACGTGTACGATGTGACATATGGCTCGTTACGCAGAGGAGTCGACACCTTGGTGATTATCGACGACAGCGTGGTTCGTGGAACCACGCTTCGGCAGAGTATCTTGCGAATACTGGACCGACTGGATCCAAAACAAATTGTAATCGTCTCTTCTTCTCCCCAGATACGATATCCCGATTATTACGGCATCGATATGTCGAGAATGAGCGAGTTTATCGCCTTCAAAGCGGCCATCAAGCTACTCAAAGAGCGAGGGATGCAGCAGGTGATCGATGAGACATACGAAAAAGCAGTGGCACAGCGGCACAAGAAAAAAGAAGAGATCGTGAACCACGTGAAAGATATTTACGCACCCTTCAGCGACGAAGATATTTCCGAAAAAATTGCCCGGATGCTTACTTCAGACAATATCAATGCTAAAGTATCGATGGTATTCCAGAGCATCGAAGACCTACATAAGGCATGCCCCGGTCACCGGGGAGACTGGTATTTCTCTGGGAACTATCCTACCCCCGGCGGCAATCGACTCGTGAACCACGCCTTCATAAATTACATGGAGGGACAGGAGAACAGGCCCCATCAATATTCACTCGATTTCTCAAATAACGAAGGATGATTGAACGTGTCATAATTTTAGAAAATGTAGATCCCGTCGTTTTTTTCGGTATCAACAACAGCAATATTCAACTGCTGAAAACGCTCTACCCGAAATTACGCATGGTAGCCCGGGGAAACGTGATCAAAGTGATCGGCGAGGAAGAGGAGTTGGCCGCCTTTGAAGAAAAAATCCATGAACTGGAAAAATTCAGCATAGAGATGAACGTGCTGAAAGAGGAGGATATCATCGATATCGTGAAGGGAAAGGTTCCCGCCGTGGTGAACGTTGACAACCTGATCATCCATGGATTGAACGGGAAACCCATCTTGGCGCGCACGGCCAACCAAAAAAGGCTCGTGGAAGAGTTTGATATAAACGATATGGTGTTCGCGATCGGACCGGCGGGATCGGGCAAAACTTACACCGCGATTGCTTTGGCGGTGCGGGCACTGAAGCGGAAAAGCATCCGTAAGATTATCCTTAGCCGTCCGGCGGTTGAAGCGGGAGAGAAGCTGGGATTCCTACCGGGGGACATGAAGGAGAAGATCGACCCCTACCTACAACCGCTTTACGACGCGTTGGAAGATATGATCCCTCCGATGAAGCTGAAGGAGTACCTCGAGAGCAAGATCATTCAGATCGCA
Organism: Bacteroidales bacterium; assembly: GCA_012518155.1. Taxonomy (GTDB): domain Bacteria; phylum Bacteroidota; class Bacteroidia; order Bacteroidales; family Dysgonomonadaceae; genus Proteiniphilum. The sequence goes on from JAAYTC010000187.1 coordinate 15,054, forward strand.
CCGCTTGCCTTCATGCGTGGGCGTACGCTCAACGATGCGGTCATTATCTTAGACGAAGCACAGAATACGACCAAACCCCAAATCAAGATGTTCCTTACGCGACTGGGACTCAATGGAAAGATGATTATCACGGGCGACGTCACACAGATCGACCTGCCTCACTCGCAACAATCGGGACTGATACACGCGATGCAGGTGCTTCGAAACATAAAAGGCATCTCCACGGTGGAATTCAATAAAAAGGATATCGTGCGGCACAAGCTGGTGCAACGAATCGTGGAGGCATACGAGAAGAATGAAGAATGAAGAATGAAGAATGAAGAATTAAAAATCACCAATATGGATGCATTGATAAAAACAGATTTCATTTTCCCTGGGCAGACCAGTGTCTATCACGGGAAAGTACGTGATGTGTATAGCGTGGATAACAACACGCTGGTGATGGTCGCCACCGACCGCATCTCGGCATTCGACGTGGTCCTACCCAAGGGAATTCCTTACAAGGGACAAGTACTGAACCAGATCGCGTCGAAGTTCCTAGATGCCACCTCCGACATCGTGCCCAACTGGAAGAGTGCAGAGCCCGATCCGATGGTGACGGTGGGACACCGTTGCGAACCTTATAAGGTGGAGATGGTGATCCGGGGTTACATCACGGGAAGCGCGTGGAGGGAGTATAAAAAAGGAGCGCGTATTTTATGCGGCTTACCGCTTCCCGAAGGTTTACGTGAAAATCAAAAATTTGACACCCCCTTGATCACCCCTACCACGAAAGCCGATAAAGGGCACGACGAAAACATCTCGAAGCAAGAAATTATCGCCCAAGGATTGGTCAGCAAGGAGGAATACGAGGAGCTGGAAAAATACACTTACCAGCTGTTTGAAAGAGGCACCGAGATGGCGGCCGAGAAAGGCCTAATTTTGGTGGACACGAAATACGAATTTGGCAAAAAAGACGGTAAGATCTATCTTATTGATGAGATCCACACGCCCGACTCTTCCCGCTATTTTTACAGCAAAGAGTATGAAGAACGCTTCCGAAGAGGCGAGGATCAACGCCAGCTCTCAAAGGAGTTCGTTCGCCAATGGCTCATGGAACATGGGTTTAAGGGACAGCCGGGACAAGTGGTGCCGGAAATGAGCGATGAATATTGCCGGAGTGTATCGGAACGCTATATTGAATTGTATGAAAAGATCGTGGGTGAAAAATTCATTCCCGCCGATAACAGCGATCTCAAAGCGCGTATAGAGAAAAATGTAATAAATTATTTAAATCGATGAGCCAAAAATACAAAGTGGAGGGAGTCACCCCTTACGACCAAACACGCCCCAAAAAAGAGCAGGTGACCGAATTGTTCAACCAAATTGCCCCTCTTTACGATAAGCTGAACGGGGTGCTTTCCCTAGGAATTGATGAATATTGGCGTCGTGAAGCGCTGAGGTGGATCCGGCATTACCATCCCGAGCATATTCTGGATCTCGCTACCGGAACGGGCGATTTAGCGATCCTCGCGCACCACATCCTTCATCCAAAAAAAATCACGGCCGTGGATATATCGGAAGGAATGATGGCCGTTGGAGACGAAAAAGTAATGGCCAAGGGCCTGCAGCAGGTCATCTCTTTCGAAAAACAGGATAGCGCGGCCCTTACGCTCCCCGACAATACGTTCGATGCCGTAATCTCCTCTTTTGGGATACGTAACTTTCACTCCATCGATAACAGTTTCCAAGAGGTATACCGTGTGTTGAAGCCGGGTGCCCCGTTTCTGTTTTTGGAGCTTACCGTGCCGGAACAAAAAGTAATCAAGGAACTGTACACCCTTTACACCAACCATATTATGCCGGTTCTATCGGGTATTTTTTCTTACAGGCAGGAGGAATACGAATACCTTCCTAACTCGATCGCGGCGTTCCCCCAAGGAAGGGATATGATGCTCGTCCTGAAAAAGCATGGTTTCAAAAATATCCGGTTAAGGCGGCTTACTTTGGGAACAACTACCGCCTATATCGGTGAAAAATAAAAAACAACAGTATTCAAAAACAATTTGGAGGGAGAAAGTGCATAAAAAAAAGTATAAACAGGGTGAAACAGACACGTACGGCCTTATCGGGTTTCCCCTTACCCACTCTTTCTCGGCAGATTTTTTCAACGATAAGTTTCAACGGGAAGGCATTGCCGCGCGATACTTAAATTTCGAGATCGAAGATATTCAGGAAATACAGAACATCTTGCTGCATCACCCTCGATTAAGAGGTATTAACGTTACGATTCCTCATAAAGAGAGTATTCTTCAATTCCTCGATGAGATGACTCCCGTGGCAAAAAAGATCGGTGCGGTTAACGCGATTCGGGTGTTGAGAAAGCAGGGAAGGGACGATTCGTTCCGACTCCTAGGCCATAACACCGATTACGTGGGCTTCAAAGAGTCCATTTCCCCCCTGTTAGATCCGGCCCTTCATCGCAAAGCCTTGGTGCTGGGCACGGGAGGTGCCTCTAAGGCAGTGGTAAATGCCTTGTCGGATCTTGGAATAGAATGGAAATATGTCTCCCGCTCACCGGGAGTAGACCGTTTCGTGTACGACGACCTAACGCCTCAGGTGATTTCAGAATACAGGGTAATCGTGAACGCATCGCCCGTGGGAACATATCCCCATGTGGATCGATGCCCTGATCTATTGTACGAGCATCTCACTCCCTACCACGTTTTGTACGACCTAGTGTACAATCCAGAGCGAACGCTATTTCTCGAAAAAGGAGAAGAACGCGGTGCCGCGATAAAAAACGGGAAAGAGATGCTGGAACTCCAGGCATTGGCCGCTTGGGATTTCTGGAAATAGAAAGAAAATTGCCCTCCTATATTCACATATATGAGGGCAACTGATTTTCTTGTTATTCTGAAGTAGTTTTGAATCTACCAAGAAAATAATTATAGAGGTGCGATAGTGTAGTTTGTTTCGTTACTTACCCCTTGGGCGTTTGTGTTTCCTCTCTTTCCGTCTGCTCTGTTTCAGCTTCAGCGCGTTCGGCGTCCAAGTTAACCTCTTTCCCTTCGTCGTTCAGATGAATCGTTTTTTCTGATTGATCCTCTTTATTCCGTCCGGTTACCTTGGCTATTTTCTTGTTATTGTTATATTGTAACACGGTGATATCATATTGGTCCGCGAATTTACGCACCGCTTCTTGAACATTTTCGTTAAGATCCTCGAACTTGATGTTTTGAAAACCATTGTCTTGGTCTTGTGTTACACCTGATTGCTCCACCGAAGGTTGCTGTCCTTCTTGCTGTTGCTGCAACTCTTGGCCTTCGTTTTGCTGTTGCTGTAACTCTTGCTGTTCTTGGCCTTCATGTTGCTGTTGCTGGCGTTGCTGTTCTTGTTGGTAGAGCTGTTGCTCCTGCAACTCTTGACCCTCTTGTCGCATCTCAACCTCTTGATGTTGAGACTTTGACGACTCGTAACTCATGTCATTTTCTACCTGTTCTCCTTCGTCGCTGAAATAGACGGTTTTCGAGGATTGGTCGTCTCTCTTGGTCAATTTCACTTTAGTGAGTTGTTTCTCGCTGCTGTATTTCAAAGCTTGAATACCGTACTCGCTTGTCAATTCGTTTATTGCTGCTTGCACCTGTTCATTCAAGTCTTCGAGCTTCACGTCAACGAAACCATCATTATCATACACGGAATTTACGATGGGGCGTTCCCCAGCATCCGCTGTTTGAATGGAGGTGGTTGTAATTACTCCCGCGATAATCGCTATGGATAAAATAATTTTTTTCATAATAATACAATCTTAAATTTGTTCTACAAATCTGACTTTTATCTTGTATTGTGTGACGTCGCTACGTCTACTCTACTATGATCAAATTCCATACTGAAAAATCAAAAAAGTGACGCCACACCCTATTATCCACACTTACAGCAAATTATAAATAAGAAACCCTTAATAACGCCTCTTTTGAAATGTGGAAAACCGTGGATTCCGTGGAATTTTTCCACACATTCACTGTAGAAACCGTCTCTTTTTTAGGATAGAAAGATTCTGTCGAGGAAATTTTGTTCCACGAAGATTGGGTAAAATCGTTTAGTTGATGGTATATTTGTTTCATTAATTCAGTAAATCATGGCATCGGATAAATCACCGGAACAGCGAATACGCGTAAAAATAGGATTGATCTTTCTCGTGGTCATCCTGTACTTTATCGGTGTGATAACCTATTCTTCCTCATTAAAGAAAAATATAGATGCCCAGAAGAAGATCATCGACAACTCCTACCGTGTGCTATCTTATAGCGATCAATTAATTCTTTCTGTTCAGCAAGCCCAGGAAGTGCTAAACCAATATTTGATTAACCCACGTAGGGCCTACCGCGTTCAATACGACTCCATATCCGAGGATATCTCCCGCCAGATCGCGAATATTCAAAGTACGCCATCGGGTAGAGAGCAGACTCTTCTACTCGAGGATATCGACTCCCTCCTGCAAGAAAAAAACAGAATCGTAGTACGGTTGCTCGGGCAGTTCCGGTCTGAAAACCCTTTGTTAGAACTGGACAAAAAAATTGAGACCTACGACGATATCATTCAGGACTCACTGGTTGTAACAACCAACCAAGACACTACGGTAGTGCAAGCACCACAGCAAAGAAGCTTTTGGGGACGGCTGCGGCATCTTTTCGATCCCAGCAACCAAACCGACACCGTGGTAACCATCACACGCACGGAGCAGGAGGCCCATTCATCTTCCAGAGTCGATACCGTACGGTATGCCGATCTAAGAAATATCACCCGCGAAGCATCTGAATCTTATTCCATTCAAATTTCTCGTATCGAGCGTCAAGTTCGTGAACTGCTCTTGGCAGAACAGAATATCTCCCTCCATATTTCTCAACTTATTTCAAGATTTTACACGGGTGCCATCGAAACCACTCGTCTGGGAACAGATAACAGTGAGGCACTCACTCAAAAGATTATTGGATTCGCGATCACGGTAGGGATGCTATCGGTGCTACTTATTCTGATCATCATCTTCTTTATCGCGGATGATCTTAACAAAGGACAGCGGGCACGTGTGGAGTTAGCACGGGAAAAGCAACTCACCGAGGAATTGATCGAGAGCCGTCATCGCCTACTCCTTGCAGTTTCGCATGATGTGAAGACACCTCTCAGTTCAATGATGGGCTACATGGAAATATGGGACGCCGATGAAAACGACAGCCCAAAGAAACGTCAGTTGCGATCGGCCCTTAATTCCGGTAAGCATATTTTGAGCATGCTCAATAACCTGCTCGAATTCTCCCGTTTGGAACAAAATTCGGGAAAATTACAGGCCGTCCGGTTTAACCTGATTGATTTAATGGAGGACATAACGGGGATGTTCCAACTTTTCACCGATGACAAAGGATTGAAACTTATATTCATAAACAAAGTGGCCAATCCGTTTTTTGTAGAAACCGATTATACGGTGCTTAAACAAATTTTGGTGAATGTTATTTCGAACGCGGTGAAATATACCCTGGAGGGTCACGTGAAAATCGAACTTCACTACCAAAAAGAGCAATTAATTTTCAATATCCGAGATACCGGCGTGGGAATAGAGGAAGAGGATATCA
>JAAYTC010000188.1 GCA_012518155.1 Bacteroidales bacterium
GCGTGGGACGGCAATGAGTTTGGATTTGGAGAGGTTACCCTCAACGAGAACAGTACCGCCGAAGCGGCCACATCGGATGAAGATGGCAATATTGGCATCGGCAACCCGGGATGGTATGTTGTTGTGGTTACTACCACCATCAATGGCCGGGAATTCGAGTACGCGGTCGATTTCTATCCTCCTCACGTCTATCTACAAGGTGGCATAGCCAGCGGAAACTGGGGAACCACCGATGAGGCTTACCAATTCTCAATCCCGGATCTATCTTTAGGCGCGGATGCCGAATTTGTATCTCCCGAATTTACTGGAGCTAATTCTGTCGAAGATGGGGGAGCTCGTGCAAGCATCGTGCTTCCGGGACACGAGTGGTGGCATACAGAGTTCATGGTGTTCGACGGAGTCTTCGTTCCGCGAGGAGCAGGTGACGACCAAGATCGTATTGCCGGAAGCGTGGGACAAATAATGCGCATCAACTTCACCAACCGGACAGGGAAGATAGAATAGTTGGCTAACCATATCAAAAAATAAATCGACATGAATAAGAAAATATATCTATTTACAATATTACTGCTGGCGGTGCTTGTCTCGAGGTGCGATGACGTATACGACCACGTGGCCGCACCCCCGCAGGCCCACTAGCAAGAAGCTGAACAATCAATCGATGGCTTCACGATTGCTCTTGGAGCACCCTTTTCCTCTCCCATCGTGTTAACGGATGAGAATTTGGACGAAGGAACTCTTTACGATGCTGTCCGGGCGACCGCGACCCCGGAGTTATCCGAAGGTGCCGCAATCACCTTCAAGCTAGAAGCCTCCGATACCGAAGAGTTCCTGAACACGGTGGAACTGCCTTCAACGAGCGAGGATAACACGGCTACAATCACGGCAACCGATCTGGATGCTGCAATAAAAGATCTATACGGAAAGGCACCTGACGCACGCGATATATACCTTCGGGCAACCTATTATATCGTGGATGGTACCACTTCATCGATGATGCCAACCCCGGCCGTCTTAGGCCCCATCACCGTAACGCCGGTGGGTCCAGTAATCGAAGAGGCTTATTACTTGGTTGGAGATTTAAACGGATGGGCACTTGGTGCGCTGGATGAAACGCATCAGTTTAGCCATAGTGGTGCAGACGTGTACGAAGATCCCATCTTCTCGATACTCGTGAACGGGATGGAAGGCAACTTTAAGATCGTTCCAAAATCGGCTAACGAGAACAGTGACTGGTCGGCAGTGCTTGGCAACACCGTCTCTGATGGTAACACCGAACTTGAAGGCGTTCTATTGGCAGATGGTGGTGCAATGAGAGTAGAGCAACCGGGCTGGGTAAGAGTCACCATCAATATGATGGAAGGAACATATACCATCGAGCTCATCGGTGAAATGAACCTCAATCTCTACGTCCCTGGAGGCCACCAGGGCTGGAGCCCCGAGACCGCGCCATCGCTCTATAATAGGAATTTCGACTTCAAATACGAAGGGTATGTCTATTTCACCGAGGGAGACGAGTACAAGTTCACCTCGACTCCTTCTTGGAATCCGCCCGATTATGGCGATGGAGGTGAAGAAGGAGTATTAGCTGTAGGAGGTGGAAACCTGAAGGCCTCAGAAACGGGTTACTACCGTTTGATCGTGGATCTCTCCGGATCTCCCTTTACCTATACGGCCGAAAAAACCGAATGGGGATTGATTGGAGATGCCACTCCCGGTGGCTGGGATACTTCCACCCCGATGGAGTACGATCCCGATACGGAACTTTGGACGGTAACCACTCCCCTTGAAGCAAAAAGCTTCAAGTTCAGAGCCAATGACGGATGGGATATCAACGTGGGAGGCAACCTAAACAACCTGGTAAACAATGGAGACAACATCCAGGTAGCGGAAGCAGGCACTTACCTGATCACGCTCGATTTATCAGATCCTACCGCTTACAGAGCCACGATGGTAAAACAATGATTTTTTCAGAAAAGCGCGGTGTTCCTACCGCGCTTTTTCACCTTTTTAAAAGAAATATTGCTATGATAAGAGCTTTCTCTTTCATCGTTCTGCTATTCACTTTTGTCGCGTGTCAACAAGACACAACAGAAACTCCCCTACCCGATCACGTGGCACGGGGAGCAGATATCAGTTGGTTGCCCCAGATGGAAGCTAGCGGGTACACGTTTTACAACGACCAAGGGGAGGCAGAAGATTGCTTCAAAATACTGAAAGATCACGGCATCAACTCTATCCGCTTGCGTACATGGGTTAACCCTTCCAATCATCCCCACAGCGGCCATTGCAGCAAAGAAGAAACAGTAGCAATGGCCAAACGAGCAAAGGAGTGGGGAATGCGGGTGATGATCAGCTTTCACTACAGCGATAGTTGGGCCGACCCGGGAAAGCAAAATAAACCCAAAGACTGGGAAGGACTCGACTTTGACCAACTTAAAGTGGCACTCTATGAATACACGTACGATGTGATGTCGTCGTTAAAAGCAGCCGGTGTAAGCCCTGAATGGGTGCAAGTGGGCAACGAGATCCCGTCAGGAATGATTCACCCGGAAGGACATACTGACAACTGGCCTCAACTGGCACAACTTCTCAATCAAGGGTACGACGCTATTAAAGCGGTGAACCCTGCCACCAAAGTGATACTACACGTGGATCAGGGCAACAACAACGAACGTTTTCGCTGGTGGTTCGATAATGCAGAGGCCCATAACGTGAACTACGACGTGATCGGCATGTCGTTCTATCCATGGTGGTTAGAAGGGAAACCTGACTACACGGAGGTGATTAACGATTTAGGAAGCAACCTAATCGATATGGCCAGCCGTTATAACAAGGAGGTAATGGTGGTAGAAGTAGGCGGGGAGGATGTACGGCCAAAGAACACCTACGATATGCTCCGGGCAGTCATACAAAAAGTGAAAGAAGTACCCGGTGAAAAGGGAACAGGAGTTTTTTACTGGGAACCTCAAGGTGCCCGCTCATGGAGCCATTACGTGCTAAGCGCATGGGGCAGTGACGGGCGACCCACCCAAGCGATGGATGCATTTATTCCTTAAAAAGGAAGAAATCTGGAGGGAAATTTCACAGTAATTAAAATTAAAAACGAACATGAAAAAAATAGCTTTACTCTTATCCATCCTACTGGTCGTCTCTTTTATACAGGCACAGGATATAAAGATTGATCCCGCCTTCTGGTGGAGCGGAATGGAGGAGACCGAACTTCAGCTGATGGTGAATGGTGAAAGCATTGCCGATTATACACCAGAGATCATCTCCCCCAACGTGCGTATCAAAGAGGTGGTCCATTTAGAGAGCCCTAATTATCAACTAATCTACTTAGATATCTCGAACAGTATTCCCGAGTCATTTGATATCCTCTTTACAAACGGAAAGAGCCAATTAAAATATTCTTACGAGCTGAAAGAGCGAAACCCTGATCGGTTGAATATCGAGAGCTTCGATTCGTCCGACGTGCTCTACCTGATTATGCCTGACCGGTTCGCCAATGGTGATCCATCGAACGATCAAATCCCGATGAGAATGCCTTACAAGATAGATCGAGAACATCACAGCGCACGGCACGGGGGAGACCTGAAAGGGATCTCCGATCGACTGGATTATCTGGCCGATCTGGGCGTGACGGCGATTTGGCTCAACCCGGTCCTGGAGAACGATATGGAAGGAGGGTCGTACCATGGATATGCCACCACCGACTATTATAAAGTGGACCCTCGTTTCGGGACCAACGAAGAGTACGCGGAGCTGATCGCTAAGGCACACTCAATGGGAATGAAGGTAGTGATGGACATGATATTTAATCACTGCGGTAGCGATCACCCTTGGCTGTACGATGTACCATCGGTCGACTGGTTCAACAACCTCGACGAATACGTCCAGACCTCGCATATGAAGGAGATGTATTTCGATCCGTACGCTTCTAACTACGATTGGGACAAGATGGTGGACGGATGGTTCGTCCCCACCATGCCCGACCTGAACCAGAGAAATCGCCATGTCGCGAAATACCTGATTCAGAACAGCATCTGGTGGGTCGAGTATTCAGGAATTGATGGTATCCGGCAAGACACCTACCCTTACGCCGATTACGATATGATGGTAGATTGGATCGAAGCCGTGGAGAAGGAATATCCCAACTACAACATCGTGGGCGAGGCATGGCTCAATAACCCGATCGGCACGGCTTTCTGGCAGCGTAGTAGTCCCTTAAACCCGAACGACACTAAGTTGAAATCGGTAATGGACTTCCGGTTCATGGGGTTGTCGCACACCGCCTTCTTCGAAGAGACGGGTGAATGGAACGGGGGCCTGCACGGTATTTACGATCATATGACCTACGATTTTATCTATCCCGATATCTATAATGTTTTGCGCTTCTTGGATAATCACGACACCGACCGGTACCTCAAGGAGTATCCAGCCGACCTGTCGGACCTATCCGGTTGGAAGCAGGGGATTACCTTCCTTCTCACCATGCCCGGAACCCCGCAGATTTATTATGGTACGGAATTGCTGATGCACGGCACCAAAAGCAGGGCCGATGGCGATATACGGCTTGATGTACCGGGAGGATGGCCCGGCGATAAAGTGGACCACTTTACCCCGGAGGGCCGTTCCCACCTGCAAAATGAGGCGTTCAACTTCTTGAGCCAACTTCTTCATTGGCGGCAAGGCAATGACGTGATCGCTTACGGCGATATGAAGCATTACGTTCTTCAAAAAGGA
>JAAYTC010000189.1 GCA_012518155.1 Bacteroidales bacterium
AAGTGGAATTGGCGCGAAATACATGCTATTATCCCATCTACGAGTCTCAACTTCCGTTCTCGTGTAAAAATCAGCAAGCGTTTCAGCATCCATATCCATTCCATGGAATACACCGCCTTGTCCTCCATTGCCGGCTCCATCGCCTGCAATCATCCATCTTCTGATATCAAAATAGCGTTGACCTTCCGAAGCTAACTCAACACGCCTTTCAGCCACAATGGCTTCACGTTGTAGCTCCTTGTTGCCTCTTATTTGAGGTTTGATATCTGCCAACAGGGGGATTCCCGCTCTTTCTCTTACGTAGTCGATATACGTGAGCACGCGAGGATCGCTTGGGTTAACCTCATTTAAAGCTTCAGCATACAATAGATAGAATTCAGCCAATCTCATCAATATACCGGGTCGATACATGCTTTTTGGATGTGTTCCTTGATTATAAACTGAACGATGAACTTTTTTATAGGAAAGGTATCCAGTTTTAACATGCTGTGGCGATGAGTTGTCGGAGTTCCCTCCTTTATTAAACCAAACTTGTTCACCCCCAACGTGCCATCTGCGTCCATTGTAGAAAACATTTTGGTAAAATCTCGGTTCACGGTTTATATACATTCTGAATGTTCCAACTTCTGCATTTCCCGTCAAGTCCTCAGCTGGATCTTCAACAAAACCAGTCTCAGAGTATAGCGGTGATTCTTCAATGGATAACCCATCGATCACGAAAAAGTCATCCACAAGCTCTTGCAAAACAGCCATGTGGCCGGTAGCTTGAGTTCCTCCTCTCACGCCGCGTGGCAAATGAAGCCCGTCAAAACCTGACGGTCCTGTCACATTACCCCAGCCGACACTCGAGCGTGCAAAAATAACCTCTTTATTGAACGAGTTGTGAAGTTCATAAATACTCCTATCGGGATCTAAATTTCCGTCACCATCTAACACCTTATATAACTCGTAGTGACCGGCATTGGCGTAGTCGATAAATGCCTGACAAGCATCAAGTGCTTTCTGCCACTTACCGGCATCATGATCAGGGAACAGTCTCTTCCCGTCGGTGTTGGTAAGTCTCAGTGCATCGCCATGCCCACCATTATAGAGGGGGCTGGCAGCATACACCATTAATTTTGCCCTTAGGGCCAAAGCCGTACCCTTCGTGGGTATAGCTAAAGTAGTTTGATCATTTAGATTTGGATCCCTGAGCCTGTTCGCGATATCCGTCAGTTCGCTATAAATAAAATCCACAACCTCATCAACAGAATTTCTGGCGTAATCAATTTCAGTATTCGTTGGAGACTCTACAAAATCCATAATTGGAATGGGCCCGTAAAGCTCAAATAATAAAAAATGATAATACGCTCTTAAGAACCTGGCTTGAGCCTTTAAAAACTCAAATTCCACTTCATCGATAAAGTCCGTTTCTCCCGTCATTGGAATAACTTGTGCTCTTTCGAGAAAAATATTCGCTTGACGGATATACAGCCAGTAGTTATTCCACCTGTGTCCGCGAAAGAACGAAGAGGTTACTTGCTCGATATTCCAATCGGTTGATTGAGCATTTTGATCAAGTTCGTCCGCTAAAATGGGCCATGGATTACCGTAGCCATTTGCCCCGAAAACATTGGCCACATTTGGAATCCCCAAATAAGCATCCATCAACCATCGGCGGGTATCTTCAGGACTGCTAAAAATAGATTCATAGCTTCTCTGTTCAGCCAACTCCTTCGATACATCCAAGAAGTCGCCCGAGCAGGATGAAAGGAAGAGCGTGACAACTGTTAGAAATAAAAAATATATTTTTTTCATATTATATATACATATTATGTGTTCGTGATAAAATACTCGTTAGAAGGTAACCTCTAAACCCATTGTCCAAGTCCTGGATAGCGGATATCGGGTACCACCACCACCGGAGTTTCCAATTTCCGGATCAAACATTTTCACGTGATCCCATACATGAAGGTTATGGCCCGACACATAAATTCTGGAAGCAGAAAGGCCAACCTTGCTTAACAATTCTTTCTGGAAGTTATATCCAAACTCCAGGTTCTTAAATCTCAAGAAATTCCCATTTCTGTACCAATACGTGCTAGAGGTCCAGTTGTTACCTGTATTGGTTATCCGTAATCTTGGATAAAACGCGTTCGGATTTTGATTTTCCTGTGTCCATCTGTCTTCAACAATTTCTTGACGAACATTACTCTCGATAAGCCCCCAGTAAAAAGGTTGGAACACCGAAGTACTACTATTCATGTTTACTGTAACGTTCGCTACACCTTGGAAAAACGCGTTAAAATAAAGTCCTTTCCAATCGAGTCCAAAACCAAAGCCATACACGGTCTCCGGTATTTGAGGATGAAACCCATCGGGGTCAACCACCCTATCTTTATCATCGAGTATCCCATCACCGTTTATATCCATGTATTTTATATCACCCGGGTAAGTTTTGTCATCCCAAGGCGTTCCCACCAATCCATCTTTCAGTTCGTACTGTTTTCTACCGTTGGCATCGGTGGTAATATTAAAATCATCCTCCGTGAAAAGCCTTTCAGCAATCAAGGGCAATTGACTACCATGGTTTATTAACCTTTTACCGGTAGTTTCCATCCATGGGTATACCTGCGGAAGCTCGTCATACTCTAAAATCTTATTCCTGGCATACGTTAGGGTACCCTTTGCTGATAACTTGAAATCTCCAATAATATGGTTAAAATTGACACTTCCATCCAACCCTTTATTCGACACAAC
>JAAYTC010000190.1 GCA_012518155.1 Bacteroidales bacterium
CAATTAGACTAATATGCTAATGATAATTACGGTTATATAGATAGGATAGATAAAAATACATAGTAATACAATTAATATAGTTTTATGAAGACTCTTTTCGATAAAATATGGGACGCCCACGTGGTAACCACGGTGAACGATGGTCCCACGCAGCTGTACATCGATCGGCACCTGTGCCACGAGGTAACCAGTCCCCAGGCTTTCTCGGGCCTTCGCGCCAGAGGGCTGGAGGTGTTCCGCCCGGAGCGTACCACGCTCACCGCGGATCATAATATTCCCACCATGGGACAGGATAGTCCCATCCGCGACGCGATCTCCCGCTTTCAGGTGGATACCTTGGCGAAGAACGCGAGGGACTTTGGACTTACCTATTATGGCCTGAACAATCCCAAGAACGGTATCGTGCACGTGATCGGTCCCGAGAACGGCTACACGCAGCCGGGGATGACCATCGTTTGTGGCGACAGCCATACCTCCACGCACGGGGCCTTCGGGGCCATCGCCTTCGGGATCGGCACCAGTGAGGTGGAGATGGTGCTGGCATCGCAATGTATCTTGCAAACGCGACCCAAGACCATGCGGATCAACTTCGAAGGGAAGCTGGGGAAGAACGTGAGCTCGAAAGATATGGCGCTCTACATGATCTCGAAGCTCACTACCGGGGGTGCTACCGGCTACTTCGTGGAGTACGCGGGCGAAGCGGTACGCGGCCTCACCATGGAGCAACGAATGACGCTCTGTAACCTGAGTATCGAGATGGGTGCCCGAGGTGGATTGATCGCGCCCGACGAAACCACGTTCAACTATATCAAGGGAAGAGAGTTCGCACCCAAAGGCGATAGATGGGATGAGGCACTGGCTTATTGGCAAACGCTGAAGAGCGACGAAGGGGCCGTTTTCGATAAAGAGATCACCTTCGACGCGACGCGTATCCGGCCAATGATCACCTACGGCACCAACCCGGGGATGGGAATGCCGATTGATGGTACAATACCTACGTTGGACGATATCGACCAAGCCGGAAAAATCTCCTTCGAGCGGTCGCTCAACTACATGGGGCTCACACCGGGGCAAAAACTGGAGGGCAAATCGATCGATTACGTGTTCTTGGGCAGCTGTACCAACGGGCGGATCGAGGACTTCCGGGTGTTTACCGAATACGTGAAGGGCAAGAAGAAGGCCGATAACGTGACGGCATGGCTGGTGCCGGGTAGCTGGCGGGTACGGAAACAGATCGAGGACGAGGGTCTCGACAAGATACTCGAGGAGGCAGGCTTTCAACTGCGCCAACCGGGGTGCTCGGCATGCCTCGCGATGAACGAAGATAAGATCCCCGCGGGAAAATACGCGGTTTCGACCTCTAACCGTAACTTCGAGGGACGACAAGGACCCGGTGCACGCACCATCTTGGCAGGGCCCCTGGTGGCCGCCGCCGCGGCTGTGAACGGGAAAATAACGGAACCGTAATAATTAATATGCCAATGTGCCAATGTGCTAATGTGAATAATGAAAGGATTCGATGATGTGTTGGTTCGACAGGCGGATTTATAAGAATCAAGAGTCAAGAATCAAGAGTCAAGAATCAAGAATCTTGGAGTCATAAAATTAAAATAATAGAACAATGGAAAAGTTTAAAACCATACAATCCACTTTCGTGCCACTGCCCATCGAGAACGTGGACACCGACCAGATCATACCGGCCCGCTTCCTGAAAGCGACTACCCGCGAAGGGTTTGGCGATAACCTGTTCGCCGACTGGCGATACGATAAAGAGGGGAACCCCAAGAAAGATTTCGTGCTGAACGATCCTACCTACAAGGGGGAGGTGCTGGTAGCCGGGAAGAACTTTGGCAGCGGGAGTAGCCGCGAACACGCCGCGTGGGCCATCGGTGGCTACGGGTTCAAGGCGGTCGTCTCGAGCTTCTTTGCCGATATCTTCCGTAATAACGCGCTCAATAACGGCATCCTGCCGGTGGTGGTAAGCGAGGAGTTCCTGAGCGGCCTCTTCGCCTCGGTAAAAAATAACCCGGATAGCAAAGTCACCGTGAATTTGGAAAAGCAAACCATCACCAACAACGAAACCGGTGAATCGGAAACGTTCGAGATCAACGCTTACAAGAAAGAGTGCTTGCTGCAAGGGTTAGACGATATCGACTTCCTGCTCTCGAATAAAGACAAAATTGAAGCGTTCGAGAAACAGCGGGTCTATTCCTATTAATGAAATCAATAATCAGGGATAAATAACTCCAAATTCTCCCTTCATTATTAATTAATAAAAGAGATGAGGAAAATTGAGATCATGGATACCACGCTCCGGGACGGTGAACAAACCTCGGGCGTTTCGTTCGCTGGACAGGAAAAATTGAGCGTGATACGTCTACTACTTGAAGACCTGAAGGTAGATAGGGTAGAGATCGCCTCCGCGAGGGTGTCGGAAGGAGAGTTCCAGTCGGTCCAAAAAATGGCCCAATGGGCACGGGCGAACGGGCACATCGATAAGCTCGAGGTGCTCGGCTTCGTGGACGGCACCGCCTCGCTCGATTGGATATCCAACGCGGGATGCAAGGTGGTAAATCTACTCACCAAGGGATCATTGAAGCATTGCAAGTACCAGCTTTCCAAAACGCCGGAGGAGCACTTGAACGACGTGAAAAAGTGCATCGCGAAAGCCCAAGAGATGGGCATCACGGTGAACCTGTACATGGAGGACTGGTCAAATGGTATGCGGGATTCCAAAGAGTACGTTTTCCAGATGCTCGACGGCCTCCGATCAGAGCCCGTCACACGTTTCATGCTGCCGGACACGCTGGGTATTCTGAGTCCCGCGGAGACGGCGGCTTTTTTTAAAGAAATTATTAGCCGATACCCCGAGCTTCACTTCGATTTTCACGCGCACAACGATTACGACCTGGCCGTGGCCAACGTGCAGGAGGCGATCAAGGCAGGCGCAAAAGGGGTACATGTCACCGTGAACGGGCTGGGTGAGAGAGCAGGCAACGCGCCGATTACCAGCGTGATCGCGCTGATACACGACCATATGGGCATGACAACGAACGTGGACGAATCGAGGCTATACGACGTGAGCAAGGTAGTAGAGACCTACTCGGGCGTACGCATCCCAAACAATAAGCCGATCATAGGCGATAACGTGTTCACGCAAGTGGCGGGGGTGCATGCCGACGGCGATAAAAAGAAAAACCTTTACTTCAATAACCTGATGCCGGAGCGGTTTGGCCGCTTCCGAGAATACGCGTTGGGAAAAAATGCGGGCCGCTCCAATATCACCAAAAACTTAGAAGCACTGGGTATTAAACTGGACGACGAGGCAACACGGAAGGTGACTGCGCGCATCATCGAGCTGGGCGACAAAAAAGAGGTGGTGAGCATCGATGAGCTGCCCTACATCGTGTCGGACGTGCTCAAGAACGGCAACGATAACAAGGATATCCGGATGCTTAACTACTCGCTCACGCTTACCGACGGGCTAAGGCCTACCGCCACGGTAAAAATTTCCATCAAAGGGAAGGTGTACCAGGAGACGGCCGCGGGCGGGGGGCAGTATCACGCGTTCTCGAAGGCGATGTACAAGATATACCGCAAGTTGAATAAACCGGTACCGGAGCTGATCGACTACATGGTGGTGATCCCACCGGGCGGGAAGACCAACGCGTACGTGCAGACGGTGATCACTTGGAAACACGAGGGGAACGTGTTTAAAACAAGGGCACTGGATATCGACCAGACCGTGGCTGCCATCAAGGCTACCATGAAGATGCTGAACATGCTCGAAAGCGGGAACATCCCAAAAATACAACAACCCACGCACCTCCCGTGAGACGCAATAGAAACTACAGGTGCGGATTCCCTCGCACGTGGGTGAGCCGGAGGCAAAGGAAGGAAATTAGAATATAAAATAGATACAACAGATTGATGAAATTGAATATTGCTCTTCTACCGGGTGACGGAATCGGCCCCGAGATTATGACACAAGCGCTGAAAGCGACAAAAGCCGTGTGCGAGAAGTTTGGCCACACGCTTACCTATAAAGAGGCAATCGTGGGTGCACGCGCTATCGACGAGACGGGCGATCCGTACCCTGCCGCCACGCACGAGCTCTGCATGCAGAGCGACGCGGTGCTGTTTGGCGCGATCGGCGATCCCAAATACGACAACGATCCCAACGCGAAAGTGCGTCCCGAGCAAGGGCTGCTACGCATGCGCAAGGAACTGGGCCTCTACGGGAATATCCGTCCCGTGATGACCTTCCCGTCGCTCATCCATAAATCGCCCCTCCGGGCCGAGCTGGTGGAGGGAGCCGACTTTGTCTGCATACGGGAGCTTACCGGTGGCATGTATTTTGGACGCCCGCAGGGTAGGAGCGAAGATGGGAACACGGCGTACGACACCTGTGTTTACACCCGAGAGGAGATTGAACGGATCCTCCACCTGGCTTACCAGTTCGCGGGACAGCGACGGAAGAAGCTGACCGTGGTGGACAAGGCCAACGTGATCGCTACCTCTCGACTGTGGCGACAGATCGCGCAAGAGATCGCTCCCACCTATCCCGATATAGAGACCGATTACCTTTTCGTGGACAACGCGGCAATGCGCATCATCCAGTGGCCGAAGAGCTTCGATGTGCTGGTGACAGAGAACCTGTTCGGTGATATACTTACCGACGAGGCTTCCGTAATCACCGGGTCGCTGGGATTGTTGCCCTCGGCCTCCATCGGCCTGCACACCTCGGTATTCGAGCCCATCCACGGTTCATACCCGCAGGCCGCGGGGAAGAACATCGCGAACCCGCTGGCCATGATCCTCTCGGTAGCCCTGATGTTCGAGTACGGCTTCCAATTGATGGACGAGGGAGCACTGATCCGGGAAGCGGTGAACGCGAGCCTCGATGCGGGTGTGGTAACAGAAGATATTGCCGATGGCGGCAAAGCATTCAAGACGAGTGAGGTAGGAGAGTGGATTGAAAAGTATATCAGGGGGTAATGCCGATTAGGTTATTCAATAACCAAACGAGCGGTTTTCAACCTTGGATATGAAATAGGAAATAAGATAAATGAGTAACGAAAAAGATAATAGGAATTTACGGAGCGCGACCAGTACCCAAGGCCGCCGCATGGCGGGAGCCCGGGCACTCTGGCACGCTAACGGGATGACGCGCGAGCAAATGGGGAAACCGATCATCGCGATCGCCAACTCCTTTACCCAGTTCGTGCCGGGACACGTGCACCTGCACCAGATCGGGCAGCTGGTAAAACAAGAGGTGGAGAAGCTGGGCTGCTTCGCGGCCGAGTTTAATACCATCGCGGTGGACGATGGCATCGCCATGGGACACGACGGCATGTTGTACTCCCTGCCGTCGCGCGACCTGATAGCCGACTCGGTCGAGTACATGGTGAACGCCCATAAGGCCGACGCGTTGGTCTGCATCAGCAACTGCGATAAAATAACCCCGGGGATGCTGATGGCCGCGATGCGGCTGAATATCCCCGCCATCTTCGTGTCGGGCGGCCCCATGGAGGCGGGTAAGATCGGCGACGAGCTGATCGACCTGATCGACGCGATGACCGAGGCCGCCGACGAGTCGGTCTCCGACGAACGGTTGGAGCAGCTGGAACAACTGGCATGCCCCACCTGCGGCTCCTGCTCGGGCATGTTCACCGCCAACTCGATGAACTGCCTCAACGAGGCGATCGGGCTGGCGCTGCCGGGTAACGGTACCATCTTGGCCACGCATGCCAACCGCATGCAGCTGTTTAAAGACGCGGCCAAGCAGATCGTGGAGAACGCCTATCGGTATTACTTCGACGGCGACGAGTCGGTCCTTCCTCGCAACATCGCCAACCGGGCCTCGTTCCTCAACGCGATGACACTTGATATCGCCATGGGGGGCTCCACAAATACCATCCTCCACACGCTGGCCATCGCCCGCGAGGGGGAGGTCGATTTCACGCTCGACGACATCGACGCGCTATCGCGTAAAACACCCTGCATCTGCAAGGTGGCGCCCAACACCAAGGAGTACCATATACAAGATGTGAACCGTGCCGGGGGAATCATGGGCATCCTCGGCGAGCTCGCGAAAGGGGGCATGATCGACACCTCGGTGAGTCGTGCCGACGGGCTAACGCTTGCGGAGGCATTGGATAGATATGATATAACGAAAGAAGAAATAGACCCGGAGGCAAGGCGCGTCTACTCGTCGGCCCCCGGCAACCGATACAACATCGTGATGGGTTCGCAAAACGCCCAGTTCAAGGAGCTGGATGCCGATCGCGAGAAAGGGTGCATCCGGAGCGTGAGGCACGCGTATACCCGCGACGGCGGCCTCGCCATCCTCAAAGGAAACATCGCCGAGGATGGTTGCGTGGTGAAGACCGCCGGCGTGGACGAGAGCATCTGGAAGTTCAGCGGAACGGCCCGGGTGTTCCACTCGCAAGATGAAGCGTGCCAGGCGATCCTCGAAAACGAGGTGAAAGCGGGCGACGTGGTGGTCATCATTTACGAAGGGCCTAAAGGGGGGCCGGGCATGCAGGAGATGCTGTACCCCACCTCCTACATCAAAGCACGCCACCTGGGCAAGGAGTGCGCGTTGATCACCGACGGGCGCTTTTCCGGCGGCACGTCGGGTCTCTCGATTGGCCATATCTCACCCGAGGCGGCCGCGGGGGGGAACATCGCGTTGGTTCGCGATGGCGATATCATCGATATCGATATCCCTTCACGGGGCATCAACCTGCGGATCAGCGACACGGAACTCGCCTCAAGAAGGGAAGAGGAACTCGCCAAGGGCGAGGGAGCGTTCCAGCCGAAACCGCGCGATAGGAACGTGTCGAAAGCTCTAAGGAGTTACGCGGCATTCGTCAGCTCGGCCGATTTAGGAGCGGTTCGTATTATCTGATCGGCTTGCCGCGAATGAAATTAAAAATCAACAGCAATAAAGTTCTAATGAACAACAGGTTCAACTAATTAATTTTAGAATTATGGAGAGAGACAAACAAACTCAACCAGTCATCACCCCCACGGCTAATAAAGAGACCCTTTCGGGGAGTGAGATCCTTATCCGTGCCTTAGTAGCGGAGGGAGTGGATACCGTATTCGGGTACCCGGGTGGTGCGATCATGCCGGTGTTCGACGCGCTGTATGATCACAAGGAGAGAATCAAACATATTTTGGTGCGTCACGAACAAGGAGCCGTGCACGCGGCTCAAGGATACGCGCGTGTTTCGGAAAAGGTAGGAGTGGCTTTGGTCACCTCCGGGCCGGGGGCTACCAACGCCATCACCGGCATCACCGACGCCATGATGGACAGCACCCCCATGGTGGTGATCTCGGGACAGGTGGTTTCGAGCTTGCTCGGCACCGACGCGTTTCAGGAGGCGGATGTGATTGGCGTGACCCAACCCATTACCAAGTGGGTGTACCAGGTTCGCCGTGCCGAAGACATCGCGTGGGCCGTATCACGGGCTTTTCATATCGCCGCGAGTGGACGCCCCGGGCCGGTAGTACTTGATATTGCTAAAGATGCCCAAGTAAATAGTTGCGATTTTAGTTACGAGCGTACTACCTTCCTGCGCAGCTACCAGCCGATACCCGATCCGGAAGAGGATAAGATACAGATGGCAGCGGAGGTAATCAACAGCGCCAAGAAGCCGTTCGCGCTCGTGGGGCAGGGAGTCATACTGGGCAATGCCGAAGAAGAGTTGATAGCGTTCCTCGAGAAAGGGGGCATCCCGTTTGGATCCACCATCCTGGGATTGTCGGCCGTGCCGACCGATCACCCGCTGAACATGGGGATGCTGGGTATGCATGGCAACGTGTCGCCCAATATCAAGACCAACGAGTGCGACGTGCTGATCGCGATTGGAATGCGATTCGACGATCGTGTGACGGGCGACCTGAAGACCTATGCCAAACAGGCCAAAGTGATTCATTTTGATATCGACCCCGCGGAACTGGATAAGAACGTGAAGACTACCGTGAAGGTGGTGGGCGATGCCAAGCAGACGCTGCCGTTAGTGACAAAACAGATGGAGCAACGCGCGCACCCCGAGTGGTTGGCAGAGTTCGATACCTACTACCAGAAAGAGTACGACCATATCATCAAGAAGGAACTCTACCCCGAGTCGGGCGAGATAAAAATGGGAGAGGTAGTACATAAAGTCACCGAAGCCACGAATAACGAGGCAATTTGCGTGACCGACGTGGGGCAGCACCAGATGATGAGCACCCGTTACTTCAAGTATACGAAGTCCCGCAGCATGGTTACCTCCGGGGGACTAGGCACGATGGGATTCGGGTTGCCGGCCGGTATCGGTGCCAAATACGGGGCACCCGATCGGGAGGTATGTATTTTCGTGGGCGACGGCGGTCTGCAGATGACCATGCACGAGTTTGGTACCATCATGGATTATGGTGTGAACGTGAAGATCATCCTGTTGAACAATAACTTTCTGGGAATGGTGCGCCAATGGCAAGAGCTGTTCTTCGACGAACGTTATTCAGAAACACAAATGAAGAATCCCGACTTTATCAAGGTGGCGGACGCCTACGGCATTAAAGGGAAGAAAGTGACGAAACGTGAAGAGTTGGACGACGCCATCAAAGAGATGCTGGATCACGATGGATCGTACCTCTTGGAGGTGGTGGTAGAGACAAAAGGGATGGTGTACCCGATGGTTCCCGCCGGAGGATCCATCTCCAATATCATGCTGGGGAACGGGTATTCATTGTAATCAATAATTAATAATTCAAGTTCCGCATGCACTACAACTATAGCTAAATCTTCGGCTGACAATGTTTTATGACCCGTTGTAGATTTATAGGCTATCTGATAAATAACTCGTTAGCACTCAAACAACTTATCAGATCGCGCCTATTTCATCTAACGGGTGCCCCATAAAACACTTATAGGCCTCATTTTTAGCTATAATTGTAATAGTTGATGCATGCGAAACTTGAGTAAGCAATTAATAATTTCGGTTCTTTCAATTCTTAATCATTAGTTCTTAATTTTTAATTACTAAACGTATGAACGATAACAAAACATTATACACCATCACCATTTTCTCGGAGAACACGGTGGGTGTGCTCAACCAGATAACGACCATCTTCACGCGCCGTCAGCTCAATATCGAGACATTGTCGGTATCCCCTTCGGCTATCGAAGGCATCCACAAGTTCACCATCACCACCTTTACCAACGATGAAGAGGTAATGAAAAAACTGGTGCGGCTCATCGATAAGCGTGTGGATATACTCAAGGCGTATTATAATACCGACGAAGACTTGGTGCATCAGGAGCTGGCACTGTATAAACTCTCCACCGAGAAAGTGATGGAACATGGATCCATCGAGTATTTTGTACGTAAATACAACGTGCGCATCCTTGAGGTTTCGGTGGATTGCGTGGTCTTCCTCAAGGCGGGCCATTTCGACGAGACCCAAGGGCTATTCGAAGAGCTCTCATCCACCATCGGGGTATTGCAATTCGTCCGTTCCGGCCGGATTGCTATCACCAAGTCGAAGGTAGAAAGGCTGAGCGATATGCTGGCCAAGCGGGAAGAGCAAAAAAGCCTCTTATTGGCAACACAACAAATATAATAGTAACTTTGTATTATACATTTAAAGACTGAATAAAATGGCAAAAATGATTTTTGGCGGGGTAGAAGAGAACGTGGTTACCCGCGACGAGTTTCCCCTGGAGAAAGCGAAAGAAGTATTGAAAAACGAAACCATCGCCGTGATTGGTTACGGCGTACAGGGGCCCGGACAATCACTCAACCTGCGTGATAACGGCTTTAACGTGATCGTGGGGCAGCGCAAGGAGAGCAAGACGTGGGATAAGGCAGTGGCCGACGGGTGGGTTCCCGGCGAAACGCTGTTCGAGATTGAAGAG
>JAAYTC010000003.1 GCA_012518155.1 Bacteroidales bacterium
CCAGGGAGGTAGATCAAAATTTGCCCCGCGTTGGCACAAACCCAAGAGAAGTAAAATCAACCGATTCATCTTCATCAAGGTTCGATAACAAGCCGAGAATGGCATCACTGAACGACAACATTCCGGCACAGCCTTTAGTAGTGGACCTCAAAAAAAATATAAGCTTGAACGACCGTTTCCTTTTTCAACGAGAACTGTTTCAAAACGACCGCCAAGAAATGGATCGTACGATGCATGCGTTAAGTAAGTTGTCGACTTACGATCAGGCAGAGAAGTATTTAAGAGAATCGCGGGCGTGGGATTTTGAAAACGCGACGGTGAGTGACTTTCTGATGGTCATTAAGCAGGGATTCGAGTAACGAAAAAAAACGAGCAATGGGAAAACTGTTCGTGGTACCTACCCCTGTCGGGAATTTGGAAGATATCACATTGAGAGCACTCAAGGTGTTGAAGGAGTGTGATGTAGTTCTGGTTGAAGATACACGGGTAAGCGGTGTTTTACTAAAGCATTTTGGAATAGAAACACGAATGCAATCACATCACAAGTTTAACGAGCATCGAGAAACGGGAAGGCTGGTAGAGAGGCTGAAAGCGGGCGAAACAATGGCCCTGATTTCGGATGCCGGTACTCCCGGTATTTCTGATCCCGGCTTTTATTTGGTGAGAGCTTGCATTCAGGAAGAGGTAGAAGTGGAGTGTTTGCCCGGGGCAACCGCCTTTGTTCCCGCGCTGGTAGAATCGGGATTGCCGAACGACCGTTTCTGCTTCGAAGGGTTCCTCCCCCACAAAAAAGGGAGACATACACGCCTTCAGCAGCTCCAAAACGAAACGAGAACCATGGTTTTTTACGAATCGCCCTACCGGGTAGTAAAAACATTGGCTCAGTTGGCAGAGAACTTGGGTGCCGAACGGCTCGCGTCGGTTTCACGAGAAATATCGAAGCTGTACGCCGAGACCGTGAGAGGGACACTCGGTGAGCTGGTCGCGCATTTCACGGAGTCCGCACCCAAAGGAGAGTTTGTGATCGTGGTAGCAGGAGAAGATAATTAACAAAAATGTTGATTTTATGAAACGAGAATGGATTTTATTGATGGTCATGGGACTCATCGTCTCGTGTACGAATGTTAGGGAATCGAAAGAATACAAGGAGCTGCAGGCTCAGCGCGACTCCTTGTTGGTACAAGCGACCGACGCGGAAGGGGAGGCTGCCGAAATGATGTCCGTGATAAGTGAAGTTGAGGCTAATTTCGAACGGATAAGAGAAGCCGAGAAATATATTTCAACGCAATCGGCTCAAGAGGGAGAGATGAGTCAAGACACGAAAACCCGGGTGAGTGAAAACTTCAGGATGATTAACGAGATACTTCAGCGTAACAAAACTCAATTGGAAGAGTTAAACAAAAGGTATAGCGGCAGCAACCGCGAGCTCACGTCGATGAAAAATACAATCAGCAGGCTCAACAGGGAGATGGAGGAGAGTGCCGATCGCCTGATTGAACTTCAAGCAGAATTGGCCCGTAAAGATGAACAAATCGCTCAACTATCGCAGGATATTACCTCTCTGGCACTCGAAACCGAAAAGCAGTCGGAGATGATTCGCGAGCAGGACCGGACACTTAATACGGCTTATTACGTGTTTGGAACGGAAAGAGAGTTGAAAGATCAGAAAATACTTTCAGGTGGATTTCTACAAGCCACGCGGGTGATGCAGGATACGTTTAATAAAGAGTATTTTCTCACGATCGATATCCGTGAGGTAACGGAAATACCCTTGTTTGCTCCACGTGCTAAGCTATGGTCTACCCATCCCGAAGGAACGTACGAATTAGTGCAAGCAGAGGATGGCAATCTCATCTTTAGCATTACCGACACGCAACGTTTTTGGAGCCTCACCAAGTACCTGATTATCGAAGTAAATTAATACAAGAAACGTTTTCGGGGTAAGCAGACCGCTTATCCCGCGTTCGTTACGTGAGAATGACAATTAAAAACTTATTTATCGACCTTGATGATACGTTGTGGGATATCCATCAAAATGGGAAAGAGTGCCTAGAGGAGATCTACATCGATTACGGTTATGAGAAATACTATCCAACATTTGAGGCGTACTATGACGTGTATATGCCCAACAATCATCGACTATGGGCACTGTATCGTGATGGAGCAATCCAGAAAAACGAGTTAATCGTGGAACGATTTCTCGTGCCTGTCAGGGAATTTGGCGTGGATGATCCGCTTTACGCGAAGAGGCTGAGCGACGATTTCTTAGAGCGGACTACCCGCAAGACTCGCCTGATAGAGGGGACCATTGAATTGCTGGAGTACTTGAAACCGAAGTACCGCATGCATATCCTTTCCAATGGATTCAGGGAAGTGCAGTATAAGAAGATTGAAAACGCGGGACTGGCTCCATATTTCGATAAGATTATCCTTTCAGAAGACGCGGGCATCAACAAGCCTCACCCCGATATGTTTACCCACGCGTTAAAAAACACCAATTCGCGTCGCGACCAGACCGTGATGATAGGCGACAGTTGGGAAGCTGATATCGCGGGAGCGTACAATAGCCGAATCGCGCAAATCTGGTTTAATCCCGGCCAAATAGCAGCTAAGGAATTTGAGCCTACCTACACCGTGCGGCGGTTAGTGGAGATAAAAGATATCCTGTAGCAGCTTATAAGCTACGACGCAGCGGCATCGTCATGCAACGAGGCCCACCCCCTCCCCGCGGCAATTCCGACCCCTCGATCGTGATCACGTATCTGCCGGACGATTCTAGGTCGTACTTCCCTTGGATCACTTCGTTCGCGGCAACTACCTCGAACCCGTTCTCGTTTAACTCCTCCAAGGTGTGAATATTTCGCGCGTAAGAGATAACCTTGCCCGG
>JAAYTC010000191.1 GCA_012518155.1 Bacteroidales bacterium
CGTCTGCCATATCCTCATCGACCCACATGGCCGATTTTCCTCCCTTTTGGAATCCGATTCGTGGAATGCCGTTATGGATGGAATTATTATGGCCGTGGTGCCACATCATGGTACAGAGTTCCGGGTTCTCGAGGCCGGTGGGCTCCCCCTCGAAATTTTCTTGGTAATTAACCATCAGCGGGTCGTCAGGCTCAAGTCCCACCACACGCCCATTCTCGAGGTACACGGTTGGGGTTCTGTCTTGCGTGGCCGCCATGATAAAGGAGTAATCGAACCCCACCTCATTGGGTCCCGGGGATACTTGTCGGTTCCAGTCGACAGCCCCGATACCTAGTCCCAAGTGCCATTTACCGACGATTCCGGTATGGTACCCTTTTTTTTGCAACATTTTGGGAAGCGTCATTTTAGCGGTATCGATAATCAACGGGGCTTCCCCGGGAAGGATCCGCGCATTTTTGTTACGCCAAGGGTATTCTCCCGTCAGTAAAGCGTATCTGCTGGGAGTGCTAGTAGCAGAGGATGAGTAGCCGCTGGTGAATCGCACGCCACCATGCGCCAGCCTATCCATGTGGGGAGTCTCAATTTCCGAGGCACCGTAGGCACTCATGTCGCCATAACCGAGGTCGTCCATGTAAATAATCACCACGTTAGGCAGTTGTGGGGGTTGCTTATGACTTTGGCACCCGCCGATCAATGCCATGGAGCTTACGCCGAAAAGTTTTGCTGAAGTTGTGATGCTCTGTTTCATTATTCTATTAAATCTATTACACGTTCTATTCACAAAAATAAGCAATCGTCACGAGTTATTCACTATTCATCGTTCATCCGGCCAGGGACATACTTGGCCGGTTTGCTTGAAAGAGGGGCGTTGAGCATCTACACTTCTCAGGTATTCACCTAACTGCAAGGAGAGTTTTTGGACGATGCGTGGCTCATATGCCGCACGGTTAATCGCCTCCCCTATGTCGTTGTGAATATTAAAGAGTTCTTTTTCACCTGTTTCGTAGTAGTAAATCAATTTCCAATC
Source organism: Bacteroidales bacterium (assembly GCA_012518155.1). Classification (GTDB taxonomy): domain Bacteria; phylum Bacteroidota; class Bacteroidia; order Bacteroidales; family Dysgonomonadaceae; genus Proteiniphilum. The sequence goes on from JAAYTC010000191.1 coordinate 1,028, forward strand.
GCCTTCACGGATGGTGCTCGTGGTACCGATTCCGGGCCCCTCGTTTCCCCAGAGGTTCGGGTAATGCCAGTAAAGGGCACGATCATGATAATTGGTTTCTATCCCTTTCAACATCGGGATGAAGCTTATCCCATCTATCGGCTGCTTGGTATCTCGGCTTTTAACTTGTGCTACATCAAGGATGGTAGGAAAAAAATCTTCAATAATAAGGTAATCATCACATCGGGTTCCCGGCGTGGTTGTTCCCGGCCATTTAACAATCATGGGTACGCGTATGCCTCCCTCGTAAGCGGAGCCTTTACCACTGTTCAGTGGGGCATTTTTCGTATGTAAAGGAGCATCGCGCCACCAGGTTGAAGTAGAGAATCCTCCGTTATCCGACATGAAGATAATTACCGTGTTCTCGTCCAACTCGTTCTGTTCCAGCCAATCCATTAAATCTCCCAGACTTTTATCCATACCCTCGATCAATGCCGCGTAAGCAGCCTCTTTTTCCGAGAGGCCGTTATCTCTGTATTTCTGATAAAAGCGATGATCCGTATCAATGGGGATATGAATGGCATAGTGTGCCATATAAAGATAAAAGGGCTGACCGAGCCGTTTTGCTTTATCGAGTGCTTTCACCGCTTCGATGGTTAATGCTTCGGTGGCAAACGTATCTGTATCCCAGTATTTTTCAAGGCCGGGCACAGCTTGTGGGGGCGACGTAGTTCCATCGGTCTTATTTCCATATTTTTGTTTGCCGTGATAGCTGGCTATGCCACCCCCGGCGTGGCCGGCAATGTTGACTTCGAAGCCGAAGTGGTGTGGGTTTTCCCCGGGGGTGTCGATTGCCCCCCAATGCGCTTTACCACAATGGATGGTATGGTAGACACTATTTTTTAGTAATTGCGACAGCGATGTCACCTCGTACGTGAAAGGGATATCGGGAATTTGGCAGATGCCATTCACGTTCCATCGCGGGAAGCTGAGCGTTTCGCTTTCCCGATCGGTGGGTTTGTCCTTGTGTAGCGTCCAGTTAGTTACCCGGTGCCGGGCCGCGTTCATTCCCGTCATCAAGCTCACGCGGGTAGGTGAACTAACACTGTTGGCATAGGCTTGAGAAAAGGTCATTCCATTTGCTGCCAATCGCTCCATGTTCGGCGTATGATAACGTTCGTTAAGCACGGTTTTTTCGCTCCAAAAAGGGTGCGAAGTATCTTGCCATCCCATATCATCGACCATAAACAGGATAATATTGGGACGTTCACTTGGCGTAGCGGGATTGGTGGCGGAAAGCCCTGCAAGAGGTGCTAAAGCGAGGGGTAATATTTTAAAAGATTTCATGATCATAGGGACCTATTCGTAATTGTTTGTCCGTTTCACGCGATTTTCTATCGATAGACTGTTTTATCACAAATGTAACATCATCTAACCAATTTTACCCAATGTTCATGGAACAAAAACGTTTTAAAAAGAAACAATTTTTCACGAGAAGGGTTAATAAACCCTGTATGTTGCTTTGTTTACCCGATTCAGCGAGGGTAGCACGAAAATGAAACGATCATCGCATGCCGCGTGTAGGTGTAAGTTCCGTTAAAAACATTATTTTTGTCGCTAGTAAGTAATTTGTACTACTCCGGCACACGATTTTGTCGAGTGAATCGGTCTCGTGAATTTGCTGGGTGAATTTACCGGATGAATTGGGCGGGTGGGGAGACGCCGCTGGAAGTAGCCTCGTGGACAAAATTTAATATTGAAGGGATTTTCGAGATATGAAGACTAAAATTATTACTGCCGGCTTATCAGTTGCCGCGCTCGCGTCGCTGGAAGCCCAGCAGAAGCCTAACGTGGTTTTTATCATTGCCGATGACTTGGGTTACGGTGATTTAAGCTGCTACGGACAAGATAAGTTCCAGACACCTCATATTGATAGACTGGCACTCAATGGGGTGCGTTATACCCGTTCCTATTCAGGTACGACGGTGAGTGCTCCCTCACGCGCTAGTCTTATTACAGGCCTTCACACCGGCCATACGCCCATCCGGGGAAATAAGGAGGTAAGGCCCGAAGGGCAGGCTCCCCTGCCTGCCGGTACCTTCACGCTCTTCCACTTGTTTAAGAACGCGGGTTATACCACGGGAGCTTTCGGTAAATGGGGGTTGGGTTACCCCGGCTCAACCGGAGATCCGATGAACCAAGGGTTGGATCGTTTTTTTGGATACAATTGCCAACGCATGGCGCATAATTACTATCCCCCTTATATTTGGAGCAACCACTCGAAAGTGATGTTTCCTGAAAACGCGGATGGGAAATCGGTTACATATTCGCAGGATTTAATTCAAAAGGAGGCGTTGACTTTTATTGAGCAGCAGAAGGAGGAATCGTTTTTCCTTTTCGTACCGATGTTGCTTCCTCATGCCGAACTCATCGTGCCCGAAGATTCCATTATTCAGAAATTCCGGGGCACTTTCCCCGAAACTCCTTATAAAGGGGTGGATCCGCGAACCGCGTTTACGAAGGGAGGATATCGCTCGCAAGAACATCCTCGTGCCACGCACGTGGCAATGGTTACCCGGATTGACGAATACGTGGGGCAGATCGTCGAAAAACTGAAGGAGACGGGAATCTACGAGAACACGCTCATCATTTTCACTAGCGACAATGGCCCTCATAGAGAAGGAGGCGGAGACCCTGATTTTTTCAATAGTAACGGGATATACAGGGGATACAAGCGAGACCTGTACGAAGGGGCGATACGCGTACCCACGATTATTTCGTGGCCGGGGAAAGTCCCTGCCGGCAAAGCGAGTGACTACCCGTTCGCTTTTTGGGATTACATGGCCACGTTTACTGCTCTAACCGGACAAGAAGCTCCGGAACATAGCGACGGAATAAATATTCTTCCTGCTATATTTGGAGATGCGGTAGAAACTGAACGGGATTACTTTTATTTTGAGTTCCATGAAATGGGTGGCCGTCAGGCTATTATTCAGGGTGACTGGAAACTCCTGCACCTCGATATTCGTGAAGGGGGGCGTTATGAGCTCTATAATATCGCGTCGGATCCCTCGGAAAACCACAACTTGATTGATCTTTTTCCCGAGAAATTAGCGGCGTTAAAGGAGAAAATGGGGGGAGCCCGGGTTGACGATCCCGATTGGCCTTTATTTTGACGTGAGAAGCACGGTATAAAAAAGTCCGTCGTGCAGGTTTGTTTCTGCACGTCGTGCTTGGGTTTAGATATTTCGGGAACCGGTATTGTTTTTTATATCGAGTTTAGTAACTGCTTGGCTTGGTGCAACTTTTCCGGCCAGTCATCCGAAGGCTCCAGTGTTTCGAAGTAGGTTATGGCCTCTTCCAGTTGATTTAGTTTTTCCAATGATTCGGGTGTACCGCTTTGTTTAACCGTGTTACGCAATACCCGGATTTTCTCCGCGTCTTGGATTCCTTCCACCAGCCGTTCGAATCGGATGGAGCTCCGTGCGTCGGGGTAAACCATGTAGGTGTCTCCCGCCGGCCATGTCCTGAAGCGCGAGTCGGTCAGCGGGTTTTCTACCCAGGAGTTGTAGGCCCAGCGCAAGAAACCATCGAAATCACAAGCCACGGCATACCAAGCAGCATACACCGATTCGGCCGACGGGGAGAAGGTGAACATGTTAGGGAATTTGGTTCCACAATAGGAGTAGTAGGTAGTGACCAACCCTTTGGCACGACGTGCAGCGATCTCTTCTCTACTAACCCTGTTACCCGCTTTCACGCAAATATCTTTTATCCAAGGGTACTCTTGATAGCTTTTATGGTTATCCGCGAGAGAGACTCCCAGTTCAGGAGCAACTTCATCCAAAACTTTCAATGCCGCTTGCATATCGGCCGGCCCCCGCTCGTCCATCGCGATATTGGTTATCTCCAGCCAACCTTTTTCTCTCAGATGGCGAGTGAAGTCAGCTAAAAACACGCTCCACATCTCCGCGTACTCTTTCGATTGGGCTTTCAGTTCCACGGTAACCAGTTCCCCTTTTGCCAGATCGTTGTAATGGAGCTGGTTGTTCCAGGTGAGCAGCGAGTAGCAGTTGATCATTTTATCGATGCCAATATCCATCATGAACGTAACCCACTTGTCGAAAATAGTATAGTCGAAGCTCCAGCTTTGGTCTTCATTCTTCGTCCAAATAATCATATCTTCATAAGCATCGAAACATTGATTATTCCATGGATCCTTATTCAGTGTCGCCGTGATCACTTTCTGTCCTCCGTCGGCCAACATTTTCATCAAGGGGCGCATTTTTTCAAAATGGGCATCGCTCCACAGCTCCACTTCATGTACCCGTGCCACGGCAGAGGGGTGTTGCCACAAGTCGAGGTGATAAAGCCATTCTGACGGTTCGGGAAGCACTCTATCGACCACGTTTAACTCGATCTCCAAATCGCGTGTGGTTTGATTTCGAGCGTGTATTTTGAGTTTACCCTTGTAGTTCCCGGCAGCTGCATCAGCAGGTATATGAAAGGTGAGCCACACCGGGCGCACAGTTTTAGCTTCGATGTTAAAGCAATCGAGGTTGTCCAGCATATCAGGTGCTAGCGAAGCCGGGAAGTCACCCGGTTGACGATGTCCACAACCAGGGCCAAAAATGTCGGTCATCACGTAACGCACGAAACGGGCTTCTGCTACTGACGCGGGTAGCGTGTTCCCCCCTGCTTTGAAGTCGTTGAACTCGCACTCAACTTGCTCGACCTCTTCGGCTGTCCAAAGCAACACCTGTGCGGCAATCTTTTCACCCCTCCATCCGGAGAGAGCAACATTTTTAACGGGAGTAATTTCTGGTGCGACGGATTTTGGAAGCTTGTCGTCAATAGAGATAAATGACGCGTGTAACCCGCCGGGCACGTGCGACCAGTCGGATAGGGTGTCGCTGGTAGGATCCTTCATCTCTTCAAAGGTGGAGCACTCTTTCCTGGGACGCTCGTTTTTGCACGAAACAGTGCCCGTGCTCAGGAGTGTTATCAACACGAAAAACGTGAGTCGGGAAAATTTGGAAATGATATTCATATCTTTTTTACTCGTTATTATTTGTTTGGATATACTACTTTGGTTAGTTTGCTGTCCGTTCGGGTTTTTTATCGATTTCGATGCTCGAGGTAAGCTTCCAAGAATTTGTTGTTGAGTTCGTCGCTATCCCCGTAATACTCTCTTGTTTCATCCAGTTTCTGGTGCATCATTTCACGCACTTCCGCATAATCGGGATCGTCATACACGTTTCTCATCTCCATGGGATCGGTTTCCAAATCGTACATCTCCCACTCGTCGATATCGTAATAAAAATGTATCAGCTTGTACCTTTCGGTAGCAACGCCGTAGTGCCGTTTTACCATGTGTTCGGAGGGATACTCGTAGTAGGTGTAATAAACCGCGTCGCGCCATTCATCCGTCTTTCCTGCTACTAAGTCGCGGAACGATTCACCTTGCATCTCTTTCGGTGCTTCGATACCCGCGTAATCGAGCAGGGTGGGAGCAAAGTCAAGGTTTTGTATCAAGTTGTCGATTACCGTACCCGGTTGTATTTCTTTAGGATAGCGCATCACAAGAGGAGTGCGGAACGACTCTTCGTACATGAACCGCTTATCGAACCACCCGTGTTCGCCCAAGTAAAATCCTTGGTCGGAGGTATATATCACTATCGTGTTTTCGGCCAGCCCCGCCTCTTCCAAGTAATCGAGCAGTTCACCCACGCCATCATCCACCGATTTAATTGTTCGTAGATAATCTTTGATATACCGGTTGTATTTCCACAGGGCAATCTCTTCTTCCGACATGTTGTGATAATTCGCCTTGAACTCCTCGTTTTTAGGAGTATACGCTGCTAGCCAGTTTTCTAGTTGTGGCGGGGTAAAGCGCTTGAGTTGATTGTAAAATCCGGTGCTATCCCCGTAAGGATCCACGATCATTTTAAAATCATGTCCCCATCTTGCATGTCCATGTATTTCCATTTCTTGCTCTTTGGCTGCCGTTCCTCGTCCTTCGTAATTATCGAAGAAGTTGGCCGGCGGCTCGAACGTTACATCGTCGTATAACGTGAGATACTCCGGTGCGGGCAACCAGTTGCGATGTGGTGCTTTCTGGTGATAGAGCACGCAGAAAGGCTTATCGGGATCCCTTTCGTTTTTTAGCCAGTCGAGAGTAGTCTCGGTGATTATATCGGTACAGTATCCCTCTTTTCTCACCCTCTCTCCTTCGATCAAGAAAACAGGATTATAATACTCTCCTTGTCCCGGGAGTACCATCGAGTAGTCGAATCCCTGTGGTATACCGTCGAGGTGTATCTTACCGATCATCGCGGTTTGGTACCCGTTGGCCTGCATGAGTTTAGGGAAATTGGGCTGATCCCAGTCGAATGGCTGCACGTTATCTACCTTGCCATTAACAAAGCTGTGTTTGCCGGTCAGCAAGACGGCCCTGCTGGGTGCGCTGATGGAGTTTGTAACCGTAGAGCGCGAAAAAAGAGCCCCTTCATCTGCCAGCCTGTCGATATTAGGTGTTTCGTTTAACCCATGTCCATACGCGCTGATAGCTTGGTAGGCGTGATCGTCGCTCATAATATAGATAATGTTAGGGAGCAGAGCTTCTTGTCCTTTGTCCTGGCAGGCACCCAGCACTGCCATTGTCCCTATACCCATGAATTTGGCCGATTTAACGATGTTGTTTTTTCTCATCTTGTCGTTATATTTAAATACTGATTCAACTTGATAATTCAGGAGAGCTTCCCGCGATTTTTTATTTTTAAACGATGCTGCATGTTACTCCTCTATTCTGCCCGGCTCACGCCTGTTTTTTCCCTTGTTTCCGGTAAGATCGTCTCCCAAGTCTTGTCGCGCCTCGTTCGCGGTTTGCATGAGTAACTCCATGATTTCCGGGTACGATTCACTCACGTCGTACCGCTCACCGGGGTCGCGGCGGAGGTCGTAAAGTCCACCTTCATGCGGGTAATGCTCTTGCACTTTCCCCGGCATACCTTCATCACCGGGTTGAAATCCTTCGTACGTTCGTCCCGGGTGCGGGAATACCAGTTTCCAGTCGTCCCGGCGTACTGCTTGCAAATTGTTTTGCCTGTAGTAATAATAAAATGTTTCTCTAGGAGTGGCTTCCAGATCACCTTCGAGTATGGGTAAGAGGCTAACGCCATCGATGAAATTTTCAGGGAGGGGTGCATTGGCTATTTCTGCCAGCGTGGGTAATAGATCGATGCTCGACGCCAAGCTATTTGAGATGCTCCCTTTGGGGATCGTGCCCCTCCACAGCATAATGCAAGGCACACGTTGTCCCCCTTCGAAGGTGGTTCCTTTCCCTTCTCTTAGTCCTCCGGTGCTTCCCGCGTGGTTACCGTAATTGAGCCACGGCCCATTGTCAGAAGTAAAGATGACCAACGTGTTTTTGTCTAAATTATGCTCTTCGAGTGTCTCTATAATCATGCCCACGCTCCAGTCGATCTCCATCATCACATCTCCATAGAGCCCTTGTTCCGACTTGCCTTCGTATTTTTCTGAAACAAACAGGGGAACATGTGGCATGGGGTGAGCCAGGTAAATGAAAAAGGGGGTATCTTGGTTCTCCTTGATAAAATTAACGGTTCGCAGCGTGAAATCTGTCGTGAACTGCTTTTGATCATCCGGTGAAACCCCGGGATTCACGATTTCTTCGTTCTCGAAAAGGGGTAAGTCCGGGAATGTAGCCGTGGGGTGATATGGCCACATGTCGTTGGAGTAGGGGATACCATAAAACTCGTCGAACCCGTGATTGGTAGGGAGAAACTGCTGTTGCACTCCCAAGTGCCATTTACCGTATGCCGCGGTAGCATACCCCCTCTTTTTCAGTACTTCGGCGATGGTCTCCTCGTTATCGGATAGGCCGATTTTAGACTGTGGCCCCAATGCTCCATGAAACCCTATGCGGTTCGGGTAGCATCCCGTGAGTAGTCCGGCACGTGATGCGCTTGAGACCGCTTGCGCGGAATAGTAGTGTGTAAAGAAGAGCCCTTCGCGCGCCATATTATCGATGTGGGGTGTTTTATATCTCGTCGCTCCCGTGAGGGAGAGATCGCCATATCCCATATCATCGAGATGAATAAGGATCACGTTCGGTAAATTGTCTTCGTTTGGTTTAGCCTGTTTGGTGGGGGAGCAAGAAACCGAAGTGGACAAAATTGTCCCTAACAGACCAATTTTAATTTTAGGATTCACAACAAAATTTTTTACTGATCATTTATTTCTTTAGGTTTCGTGAGTTATGCATGCGATGCAAGGTCGCATTTTTAGCTACATCGCATCCAAAAGTGACACGCGAAACGCAAGTGATTTCTTTATAACCAAATGCAGCAACGCCCTGAAATTGCATTCGAGCACTCACTATCATACAAAAGTAATAAAATTTCGAGAAGTTGAGGGTAGAGACAACGAGGCTATCCTAAATACGCTTTGAGATAGCCTCTTGCAAGCCGGTCTACAGTGGCAAGAACTACCAGTAGTCTTTCTGCTTTTCGTAAAGCTACAACAATATCTGTCTACAATACTCCTTGCATGTTTTCACTTCCTTTATAGATGTAGACCATGGAACTACTTTGTATTCAAGCTCGATATCGCAATAGATACCCCACTTACGATCCCTGATAAGATGAAGCACCTCGGCAATAGGGGTTTCACCTTGCCCCCACACTTGGTTCGTGTTTTTTTCCGTTTCGTTGGAAGCACTTGTTTTGTCTTTAAGATGGATGCTTGCAATACGATCATGATAATCACGAACAAAGTCCGTCGGATTCAAACCCGTGGAGCCAAAATAGTGGCCAATATCGAAGTTGAGCATATTAGCCGGCGAGTAGGCCAGAAGTTTATCTACATCGAAACTGGGCTCCGCGTACTGGTAATGGTTGTGGAGAATCGCATACATGCCGTTTTCTTCAGCTATCGGTCCTAATGTTCGAGCATTACTTTCGTTTATTTCTGCCGAAATACCGATGGCTCCCAGTGCTTTTGCTACTTTGAAAGAGTAGTCGATCTCCTCCTCGGTTGATCCGGCGACCCATTTGTAAATATGTACGTTTATGCCTTGTTTGTTGATTTCATCTCGTAGCCGGGCATATAACGAGGGAGTTCCCACACTTTTTCTCCATTCCTCTATTTTGCTTTTGTACTCTTCTATCATTTTTTTTTCTTCACTCGTGTAAGGGTTCTCTTGGCTTGAGCGACGTACTACCGGGTTCTTGGGTGCTCCCAAGTAGTCCTCGACACCAGTTCCCATTAACTCAACAGAGCTTATCCCAGCTTTTACACAAGCATCTAGGGTTGATTCCAATCCCCCCTTCAGATCACGAAAGCTGTAGGTGATCGCGCCAATTTGTACCCCTCCGTATTTTGAATCAAGAGAAGCCCCTCGTTCTTGATTTAATCCCATCGGCTGCTTACTGCTACCGCAAGAAATAACCTGAGGAATTACCGTGCCCGCTGCTATTGCTGCCGTAGTGTTTAAAAATTTTCGTCTTTTCATCCGTCCCGTTTTTTAATTGTTATGGTTTTAGGCGTGCATATGGTAGAAACCCGACTTGATTTAATCGCTAATTCTACGTGAAGAGTGTTTTCTCGTGTAATATATGAATAATGAAAGGGTCAGTAGCGAGAAAAATATTCCAATCGGGTAAGAAATCGACTTCGCTAATGTGAAGCCCTCCGGTGCTAATGCTATATAGGTGGTAACAACGGATGTCATGAATATCGCCGGCAGCAGTGTTATCAAGTATGACTTGTTTTTTTTCTTTTGCCACAGGAAGATGGTAATCGTCCATAAAACCACGGTCGCGAGTGTTTGGTTTGCCCATGCAAAATACCTCCAAATTATATCAAAGTTAATTCTTGTGAGTATGAAGCCTATCGCGAAGAGAGGTATTGTGATGATCATTCTGTTCTTAATCGGCTTTTGGGATGTTTTCAGCAAATCGGCAACTGTTAATCGAGCACTCCTAAAGGCGGTGTCGCCCGAAGTAATCGGTGCTGCCACGACACCTAAAATGGCCAAGAGAGCTCCAAACTTTCCGAGTAGAGAAATAGAGACCTCGTTTACTACCCATGCGGCATTTCCATTTTGCGCTACCATCACTTCGTTCAGTTCTCTTAATCCACCAAAGAAGCTCATACTAATTGCTGCCCACACGAGCGCAACGATTGCTTCAATAACCATTGCCCCATAAAACACCTTTCGACCTTCCTTTTCGTTTTTCAGGCAACGAGCCATTAAGGGAGATTGTGTCGCGTGAAATCCCGAGATCGCACCGCAAGCAATCGTGATAAACATCATGGGAAAAATTGGAAAAGAGGAACTTTCGTGATGGAAATTCTTGAAATTCCCTAAAGTCAATTCCGGTAAATGGTACCCTTTTACTATCAGCGCGATAATTAAGCTTATCGCCATAAACAACAAGGAAAAACCAAACAAAGGATATATTTTACCAATGATTTTATCGATTGGCATGAGGGTAGCCAGTATATAATAGATGAAAATAACCCATACCCAGAAATTAAAATCAAGCGTAGAAGGAGTCATCCCCGCTAACAATCCAGCGGGACCTGAAATAAAGACCACTCCCACTAGTATTAATAACACGATGGTAAAAATACGCATAATCTGTTTCGAGAATTTCCCCATGTAGATTCCGATAATCTCAGTGATACTTTTTCCATCGTGTTTTACGGAAAGCATACCTGAAAAATAGTCGTGCACGGCTCCTCCAAAAATAGTTCCCAAGGTGATCCATAGGAAAGCAACAGGTCCCCACATGGCTCCCGCGATAGCACCAAAAATGGGACCAAGTCCGGCGATATTGAGAAATTGAATTAACAAAACACGCCACCATGACATTGGGACGTAGTCGATTCCATCGCTCATTTTTACGGCCGGAGTGGGGCGGTTGGGATCGATATCCATTATTTTTTCAAGATGTTTTGAGTAAAGGAAGTATCCTCCCACTAGGAGCGCGATTGATAGTGCAAAAGTTATCATCGTTAATTGTTTAAGATTTGTCCTTTCGAAAGAAGTACTTTTTCTAATTGTTCGTAGTCTACATCTTGTACATTTATCTTATTATCGATAGCGATAACCGCGGCCGCGGCTGCAGATTGGCCAAGTAACATAAACACGGGCTCCATCCGTATCGATCCAAAAGCTATGTGACTCGATGAGAGGCAGACAGGTACAAGCAGGTTCGTGCACTCTTCTTCAACAGGCACGATGGAACCGTAAGCGATCTGGTACGGCCTTGTAGGACGAACTCCCACATCGCCTTCATTTTGCACGTATCCTTCTGCAGTCACAAATCGTTGCACGTTGTGAGAATCCATGGTATAGGAACCCATTCCTATCGGTTCCGGAACGTTTGTTTTTCCCAGCACGTCGTTTTCGGTTGTCACGTATTTACCCACCATTCTTCTTGCTTCTCGAATATACAATTGGTGTGGCCAGTTCCCGTTATCCACGAACTCATCTTTCGCAAGCCCCCATTCTGCCATTTTACCTCTTACCTCTTCGGGCGCTCTCTCATCGGTCGATACAAAATAGAGGAGCCCTTTCTGGTAATTCTCATGTTCTTTAATAATCTCCTTTCGTCGTTCATACGATGCTTCCGGGTAATCGAAGTTCATTCCTATGAAATCGGAACTAAAAGGCCCATGGTTATTCGTATCTGTTTTTCGATTAGGGATCATGTCGTACTTCCTGAACCACTCGTCCCATCCAGCCTCGAAAACACGACCGAGCAATTCGTAATTGGCTGGATCGTAGCCTTCCGGCTTCTCGAAAGGAACTCTGTTTTCCGGGTGATTGCTCATGCAAAGCCTAAAGCAATAAGCTTGTACTTTATTGTCGCCCGAGCAATTAGGAGCAATGGGCTCATCAGATATATAGGGTAACAATCCACTTTGGGGATCATCAGGCACGACATAGGGACTGATATTCATCTTAAAATAGTGAGAATGGTGATAGACGCCGGCTTGAACCCCGTTCCACTCTTCGTTGTATTTGCTGCAATCTTCCCTTCCAACGGTGTAGCTTACCCCAGCGGCTGCCATGAGATCCCCTTCATAAGTGGCATCCATGAATACTTTTCCGTTGAATGTCTTGCCCGATAAAGTCGTTATGGATTTAATATTTTGATTCTCTTTTTTAACTCCCGCTTCTCTATCTAGCCACTCATCCCTATAGACAGTAATATTATTTTCCCTGATCAGATCTTCGAATACCTTTTCCGCTACGCGAGGCTCAAACGTCCACATGGTTCTGTTCTCCCCGTCCATCGCGGGTGTTCCTTGTCCTTTGTTCCCGAACTCCTCTTGTTTTTCCCAATCCCATGCTGAAGGGTCGTTATAATGCAACCATACCCGATGATAAAATTCACGGGCGAGCCCGCCAATGGCCCCGGTATTTCCCGAATCGGTGAAACCCAATCCTCCCGAAGTTAATCCACCGAGATGTTTATCGGGAGAAACAACAATCACGCTTTTGCCCGACTGCGCTACTTCCACCGCCGCGATGACCGCCGCGGAATTTCCGCCATAAATAATCACGTCGGCTTTGAACGTATCCACCGGTTGATCACAAGCATAAAGAAACGGCAACATCAAAATCAATAGTAGGAAATACCTTGAATAATTTTTCATCACGGCATCGGCCGGCAACATATTCGTCCTTATTTTGATAGATCTCATCTTGTCAATCATATTATTGAATAAAAGTTCAGGGTTTATCTTCCCAAATTATAGCTCCCTTTTCAGCAATAGTTCACCCGCGGCGTTAATCACTTCTAAGGTGAGTCGGTCTCCGTTTTTTTCCAGTACCATTACCGTGCCATCGGGTTCCCTACTTCCTCCACCAATTACAACGGGAAAGTTATTCCCGTCCTCTCCTTTCTCGATCACCCGGTATCGGTGTGTATGCGCGTTAAGGGAAACATTGAAAGGGGCTCCCTTCAATACCGGTATCCAGAGATCGGAACAGGGAGAGAAACTATCCGGTTTCACCCCGAAAATGGGTATATGATGGATAAGAATCCGCTTCTTCGCCCTTTTAAACGCCCGTGATCTCAGTTCATTCTTTAGAAATTCAGCCTGATTAATCCGATGTTGGGTGAAGTCGTTCATATCGTAATAAACCCAGTGATCATCCGGCTTATCCTCCCCGCAGTCGAGAAGGACAAAGCGGGTATCTCCCATTGAAAACGCACTGTAGGAGCGTCCGTCCATCCTGCCCAGGTAATCCCACAGGTGTAGCGAATATTCCCCGCGCGTCTCGTGATTCCCCCGGATAAATATGGAGGGTACCTCGTCGCTTTTTATCCGCGGCGTGTAGGTGAGCAGTCTGTTCAATATATCCTCTTCCACCTCCACATCGTCGAAACAGTCTCCGTTAAAAATAACCAAGTCGTACGGCTTGTCCTCCACCAACGAATGCAGCTTGTTAAACATCCCCATGTTGCTATGCAAGTCGTTGTACACGATCACCCGGAAGTCCCGTATATCGTCGCTCCAGGTGGTGAACGACTTGATGTCTGAACGAACCGTATCGCCAAACTCTTTGTAGTAGCTCGAGTAGCGAGTAATCTCTTGTGAAACCACCCGGTAATAATAACGTGTGCCCGGTTGTAGATTGCTCAGATGTACACGGTGGATTTTATTGTTGGCGACCATCTCCCCTTCGATGAACGTTCGCGCTCGTTGTAAGTCATTCGGATCGGTACCGTATTCCACCCAACTTCTCGTGGGAACATTCGTGAGCCACATCACCGTCATCTCGTCGGTGCCCGGGTTTTGCAGGTACGGAATGGTGCGCATCACCTCCGAAGCGGGCGTTTTTAGCCGAATATCCACGAAAAGCGGTAAGTGGTCCGAGGCCACCCTTTCGTCGACCACTCGCGCATTATGTCTCGCGTATGTCTGCCCGTTGGTAGTATATCCAAGGATATAGTCGATGGTCCTCAGTGGATTAATGGAAGGAGAAGTCGGGGTTTTAGGGTTCGAAAGAATTTGCCACTCCTCGTTTAAAAACTTCATCGGCTCGGAGTCCGGCGTGGCATTCAAGTCGCCGATCAGGAACACCGGCTTGTCGTACTCCTTTCCCTCGTCCGTGATGATTTTTACCGATTCGAGCCGCTCATCGGCATTAAGGGACAAGTGCGTGTTCACTACCACGTATTTCTCCAGTTCCACGATCTGCGCCGTGCGTGCTTCGGTAGCACCGGGCAACGCGATCTTTTTTACAGCGACCGGCTTCTCCCGGGTAAGCATACCGTTGCCGTATTTACCGCCATCGTGCAAAATGGAATAACAGTAGGAAGCGTGCATTCCGGTCTGTTCCGAAAGCAGGTGGAGGATATCGATATTCCCGCTACGATTGACCACGCTATCCACTTCCTGTAGACCCACTACCTCGGGATTAACTTCGTTGATCACTCTCCCGATTCGTTCAATATCAACCGCATTATCCATCCCCCTCCCGTGATGGATATTGTAGCTCATGATCCGGTGCGTGTTGTCTCGCTGTGGATAGGTATGAGACGTTTTTCGGGAATTGGTTTGTGCCACACCGTTCAGAAGGGCACAAAGAAAGAGCAGGAAAAGGATTGTTTTTTTCATTGTTTTTGAATTGCCATTGATGCTTACTAAAAAGTTTAATCAGCAAGGAAGTAAAAGACGGCGCGTATTAAATTGAGTTCAGCAGCTTTTTTGCCTCGTTTAGTTTCTCTTCCCAGTCGTTGGAAGGCTCCATCGTATCAAAATAACTGATAGCCTCATCCAATTCGACCAGCTTTGCTTGAGCTTCGGGAGTGCTTTCCGCGTTATACTTTTTCCGAAGCACTCGTATTTTCTCCACATCCTGAATTCCCTCTATCAACCTTTCAAAGCGGATGGAGCTCCGTGCATCGGGGTAAACGATGTAGGTGTCTCCCGCCGGCCATGTGCGAAATCGCGAGTCGGTCAACGGATTTTCGACCCACGAATTGTACGACCAGCGCAAGAAACCGTCGAGATCGAGTGCCGCCGCGTGCCACGCGGCATACACCGCCTCGCCGGAGGCTGAGAAAGTGAAGGTATTCGGGAATTTATCGGAACAACATACATAATAAGTGGTGTTCAGCCCTTTTTCCCTTCTTACCGCTATCTCTTCTTTAGTGGGTCGGGCACCCGCCCCCACGCAAATATCCTTAATCCACGGGTACTGCTGGTAACTCTTGTGATTGTCCGCGAGGGAAACGCCCAGCTCCGGTGCAAAACGATCCAAAACGCTCAACGCCGCTTTCATGTCGTCGGGGCCTCTTTCGTCCATCGCGATATTCGTGATC
>JAAYTC010000192.1 GCA_012518155.1 Bacteroidales bacterium
ATCACCTGTATCAACGGGGCGGGGAAACAGGGACTGATGGGTGCCTTGAACAACTCGGTGATCCGTCAAGGAGGGAAAGTGGTTGGCGTGATACCTCGCTTTATGGTGGATGCCGGATGGTGCCATGATCAGCTCAGCGAAACGATTGTCACGGAAACTATCCATGAGCGGAAGGCTTTCATGGCTAAAGAAGCGGATGTCGCGATCGCGCTGCCGGGAGGACTGGGGACTTTGGAGGAATTGGCTGAAATTCTCACGTGGAAACAATTGGGCCTCTATAAAAACCCCGTGATACTGCTCAACGTGAACGGTTATTACGATCCTCTTCTTCTCTTTTTAGAGAAGATGATGGAGGAGAAGTTCATGAATAGCGGATACCGCGAAATGTGGCAAGTAGCCGACACGCCCGAGGAGGCGTTGACTTTCTTACAGTCCCCCTCCGAATGGGATCCCCGTTTTTTCAAATATACTGTACCTAGTTCACGTGAAAAAGAGTTGTAAATTCGTGTAAAATAAATGAACTATATCTTTCTCGACACTATACAGGATTCGCTTTCCATTTATATAAAGGCGATAGAGCCTCCTGTGCCCTACAATCCTTTGTCGGTAGATTTTGGTCAGATCGAGTATTTACCCATCAACGAGGGAAACTTTACCTTTGCTTTGGACTCCGTGTCATTGTCGAACATGCAGTTTGTATTACCGGGGAATACGGGCGCGATGATGCCCTTCTCGCACTGGATAGAGAGCGTAACCTTCCTCCTGTTCATGGTGTGTTTCGTGCTTTTTGCTTTTATCTTTCGAAATGCTTCGGGCACGTTCGCGAGCTATTTTAAAACCTACGGGCACAAAATACAAGTGACCACGGCGGAGCTTTGGGGAAGGCTTTTCATGATCGGGCAGACAATCCTGCTGGCCACTATTTTCCTTTTTTTCTATTTCACGGGCAATGAAGCAATCGCTCTCCCCGCGATTGCACCCACAGCAGGTTTTATCTCCATTTTTACAGGCTTGGGATTGTTGGCAGGAATGAAGTTCGTGATGTATAAGATCATATCATCTTTTTTTCTCACGGGAGATTTAACGCGATGGATCGCGCATTATTTTCGCCACGTGCAACTCTTGGGCCTGCTCCTGTTTTTACCGGTCCTTATTTTCGTTTTTTTACAAGAATACAGGGATGTTATGTTTTGGCTGATTCTATTTCTGTTTTTTATCAATCGTCTCTCCATTATAATCAGCTTATTAAATATTTTTGTTAAAAATAAAATCGCTTTTCTCTACTTTTTAGTGTATCTTTGCGGGACTGAAATTGCCCCCTATTTGTTGTATTATAAAGGGGCTCTTTCCATTGTAAATATTGCAGGAAATTACTAGGTAGATATGAATGTCCGGAAAGTAAATAAAATTCTTATTTCTCAACCTAAGCCCAACAGCGAAAAATCTCCTTATTTCGATCTCGCGGAAAAATTTAGCGTGGATATCCATTTTTATCCATTTATTAAAGTAGAGCGTGTATCTACAAAGGAGTTTCGTCAGCAGCGGATTAATATTTTGGATCACACGGCGATTATTTTTACAGCCAGAACCGCGGTGGATAAGTTCTTTTCTATCTGCGAGGAGATGAAAATAGTAATCCCCGAAACGATGAAATACTTTTGTATCTCAGAAACTGTTGCCCTCTACTTACAAAAATACATTGTTTATCGCAAAAGAAAGATCTTTTTCAGCCAAACGGGACGCATCGAAGGGCTTACAAACGCGTTCACGAAGCACGCGAAAGAGAAGTTTCTCCTCCCCGTGCCGGAAGAGCACAACGACGATGTGACAAATTTTTTGGACGGGAAAAAGATCGGATACACGAAATCGGTAATGTATAGGACGGTGAGTAATGAGTTCGCGAAAGACGAAAAATTGGATTACGACTTGATGATTTTCTTCAGTCCATTAGGTATCCATTCGCTTATAAAAAACTTCCCTGGCTACAAACAGGGAGACGCGGGCATTGGCTGTTTTGGAGCAGCAACCGCTAAATCGGTAGAAGAGGCCGGATTGAGGCTCGACTGTGAGGCTCCCCAACCAGAGTATCCCTCCATGACGGCGGCTTTGGAAGCATTTATAAAGGAAAATCATAAGTTTCATTCACGGTAATACCCGGGTTTTATAAAATCAATAGAAGAGTGGAAAAGGCGCACGATGCACTTTTCCACTTTTTTTTCGAAAGTGCAACGAATAAGTCCAAAAAGGATTATCTTTGTTGTAGTAATTGCTTTCAGTGGATTGCTTTTATTTATGAACGATGGACAACGTTTTACGTTTACGAAAGAAGAGCGTGTAACGGGCGAAAAGAGGATTGATGCGCTTTTTTCACGAGGAGCCTCTTTCGTCGCGTACCCTTTTCGAGTTGTTTTTCTGGAAAGTGAACGTACCTTTCCGGTATTGCCGCTCTCTGTGCTAATCAGTATTCCCAAGAAAAGGATTCGATCGGCAGCAAAACGAAATCGGATGAAGCGCATGATTCGTGAAGCGTACCGGTTGAACAAGCATCTTTTCGATCCAAAATTGCTCCCCCCGGGGAGTAGGCTGGATTTGGCCTTTGTTTACGTGAGAGATCAGGGGGCCGATTACGAATTAATAGAAAAAGGAGTGCGAAAAGCATTGATTTCTCTAGAGATTCACTTAAATACTAAGGAGGGGCCATGTTGAAGGGACTAAGAAAAATAATTACATGGATATTGCTAGCACCCGTCTATTTTTACCGGGCTGTTATTTCACCGTTGTTACCGCCCTCTTGTCGTTATACCCCCACTTGTTCACAGTACACGATAGAAGCATTAAGGAGGCATGGGCCTTTCAAGGGAACATACCTGTCGGCTCGTCGTATCCTGAGTTGTAATCCATGGGGAGGGAAAGGGTATGATCCTGTGCCTGAGCCTAAGCCGAGGAGAAGTAAGACGAAAGCGTAGGTTAATAATGTATGGAATTTTACGACGTACACACTCATCAGATTTATCTTGAAGACAGCGATGATCCTTATCATTCGTGTATCATCGATGTATACCCCCTTGAATTTGAAGTAGCCAAAGACTCTCGTCAACCCCACGCGTTCTCTTGCGGGATTCATCCTTGGTATTCTGAAGATAGCGATACCCAGATGGCCTATCTGAATGAAATAGCACCCAACCCTCGCATCGTGGCCATAGGGGAGACGGGGCTCGACCGGCTGAAGGGCCCCTCTTTTGATGTTCAAATACCTGTTTTCAAGAAGCACATCGAAATCGCGGAACAGCTACAAAAACCACTGATCATTCATTGCGTGAAAGCATGGGAAGAACTGATCCGGGTTTATCGAGAGGTAAAACCGCTACAACCTTGTATTATACACGGGTACCGGGGGAAACCGGACCTTACTCGACGGCTGGTGGCAGAAGGTTTTTTGTTTTCGGTAGGGGAAAATATCAACGTCGACTCGATGTCGTTGATCCCCATGGAGCGGATCTTCTGCGAGACGGACGAGGGGGAAATGTCGATTCGAGATGTCTATTTGCAGGCATCGCAAGCACTGAATATAGAGGTGGAAAAATTCGCGGCGATTGTCCGTGAGAATGTTCAACGGGTATTTCCGGCGTTACACCCCCCTGAGCCCTTTTATCAAGATGAATCTGAGGTTGCTGATTGAATTGTAATAAGGTTACGATCTATTTCCTACCGAAATCAGCCGGAATTTCTCCCAATGATGCGGTATCCCACTTGATGATGGCATTGACAAAACTGTTCTGGCGAAGCCATTTCTCGGCTCTTTCAATTAAATCGAACACGGGCTCATTCAAGGTAGTGCGCTCCAGTTTGGTGTTGCATTTCTTGCGTTCTATCCACTTGATGGCATTCGCGCTGTCGCTATAAATGGGCATCTTGCTCCCTTTCTTCTTTAACAAAGCAAGCGCGTGCACGATAGCCAAAAACTCACCAATATTATTGGTCCCTCCCTCCAGTGGACCATGGTGAAAAATCTCTGTTCCGTCTTCCATATACACGCCCCGGTATTCCATTCGGCCCGGGTTACCGCTGCAGGCAGCATCTACGGCAATGCTGTCAGGAATTACGCGTTTGTCGCGCGTTTTTCCTGCAGCAACTCCTTTTCTTCCCGCGTGATTAGACTCGTTCCTGCTGAGATGTTTCCATGGGTTTTCACGGAAAGCTAGCTCTGCCTCCTCCCGTGTAGCAAAGGATTTGTACAGGGCTTTATCGAACCGGTGAACCTGCGCCTTGCACTCCGCCCAAGAATTATAAATGCCAGGCGTTACCCCCTGCCAAACCACGTAAAATCGCTCCTTCTTTGCCATCCCTCCGCCCTTTACATCGATTCAAGAATGTAGGGAGTAAGCTCATCCTCTAGCCCTTTTGGAGTTATCTCTTCGATTGCGACGATGCTGTCAACCACGAAGTTCGTGTAACCACGCCATGGGAGTGCACCAAAATACTCTTTGTAATGCAACTGCACATTTTTTCCGCTTGATACCATTAGTTTCTTCGCGATCTCTTCATCAACTACCGAGAAGTCGAACTGGTTGGATTGTAATCCCCCCGGTTTATCTGCACGGAAACCCGACTGGATAAGCTTTCCTTCATAGGTTTTGAAAACCACCCCTTTATATACCAGGTAATTGAGCTCACCCGATTTTACACCAGTACCGAAAACGTAGTAGTAACGTACGTATACAAAAATAGCTAACGATAGTATCAATAGAGTGAGGAGCCATCGCATCACTTTACGACCTCTTTTTTTCTTTGGTCTTAAATCATCCATATGCGTCGATATTTATAAGGGTGTAAAGATACCCTTTTTTTGAGTTTTTCATGAATAGCTGCTTGAAAATACATGCAAAGTCGTCGATTTGGACTATATTTGCGTAAAATACTCATGTGCAAAAAACGAGCGCGAAATAATCGTAGTGCCATGCGGAAGATGAGTACACGCTTGTTACTTCCTGGCCTTCGTTACATAATGACCCAGTTTTATGAACAAATTTATTGTAGTTATCGCCCTATTCCTGGCATCAGTAGCTGTCTCCGCTCAAGGAGCTTATACATTTAAAGTAGTCAAAGAAAACCCGATCACTCCCGTAAAAAACCAATACAGCACCGGCACATGCTGGAGCTTCGCGGGAGTGGGCATGATGGAATCGGATCTTCTTCGCACCGGAAAAGGCGAATTCGACCTTTCAGAGATGTACATCGTACGTAAGAACTACGAGGATAAAGCGATAAAGTACGCTCGGCTTCACGGCCATCTGAATTTTGCCGCGGGAGGCTCCTTTGCTGATGTAATAGAAACCATTGACGAATACGGGATTATGCCGGAAGATGCTTACATGGGGCTCGAATACGGGGCTTTAACACACGATCATGGGGAGCTCGACAAAGTGCTTAAAGGGTACATGGATGGAATTATAGGAGCCCGGAGCGTAACGCCCGTCTGGTTTGATGGGTTTTCGGCAATTCTGGACACCTACCTGGGGAAGGTTCCTGAGAAATTCATATACGATGGAAACGAGTATACTCCCCACACTTTTCGAGAGTACCTGGGGTTGAACCAACGCGACTATATCTCGTTGACCTCATTTACACACCATCCATTTTACAACGACTTTCCTATCGAAGTGCCTGATAACTGGCGCTGGGCTACTTCCTATAACCTTCCGATGGGTGAATTGATGGAGGTGATGGAGCATGCTATCATGGAAGGATATACAATCGCGTGGGCTGCTGATGTGAGTGAGCCCGGCTTTTCACGCTCCGGAATTGCCATTATTCCCGACGAGAATGCACCCGAAAATGCCGGGTCGGATCAAGAAAAATGGTTAGGGCAATCGGTTCGTGAACGAGATGCTGAACTTAGAATGCGAGTGGGACGCGAGGTTCTGGCAGAGAAAAGTATTACCCAAGAGATGCGGCAGGTGGCGTATGATCGGTACGAGACTACCGACGATCATGGAATGCAGATTTATGGTATCGCCCACGATCAACAGGGCAATACTTTTTACATGGTGAAAAATTCTTGGGGGGAAACGGGCCCTTATAACGGACTTTGGTATGCATCCGACGCTTTCGTGAGGTATAAAACCATGAGTGTTGTTGTGCATAAGGATGCCGTCCCCGCTCATGTATTAAAGAAACTGAAATTTTAATTGTATGAAAATTTCGGAACTACACGCTATTTATCTTCGTTATCCTATTGTCACAACCGATTCTCGGATGTGTCCAAAGAACTCGATATTCTTTGCCTTAAAAGGAGAACGCTTTAACGGGAATCTTTTTGCCGACGGGGCACTCAAGGCAGGATGCTCTTACGCGGTGGTTGACGAATGGACCGACGAGGTTAACGATGAGCGGATTATCAAAGTAAACAACGTACTTGCCACGTTGCAAGCGCTGGCTACTTACCATCGGGAGAAATTGAAGATTCCTGTTATCGCGATAACCGGTACCAACGGGAAAACCACCACCAAAGAGCTATTGGCTATTGCCCTTTCGCGTGAATTTAAGGTAGCCTACACTCAAGGGAATTTTAATAACCATATCGGTGTGCCCCTTACGTTGCTAACCATGAATAAAACCCATGAAATTGGCGTGGTAGAAATGGGGGCCAATCGGCCGGGAGATATCCGCGAGTTATGCGATATCACCAAGCCTAATTACGGATTAGTTACAAACGTGGGAAAGGCGCACTTGGAGGGGTTTGGCACGTTGGAGAACGTGATTAACACGAAATGCGAGCTCTATGATTATATCCGAACACATGAAGGAAAGGTATTCGTGAATAAAGATAATCCCTTTCTGTTAGAGCGATCGGAAGGCATGGATCGGATTTTGTATGGAAAAAATGATCCCTCTTTGTTCGCGTCGGGCTCTATCGCTAACGCGACCCCTTTTTTGGAATTTGACTGGAGCTTTTTTGACAGTTCGTACCGTGTGAAGACCCGTCTCGTGGGAGAATTTAATTTCGACAACGCGATTTCTGCCGTGGCTATTTCTAAATTCTTTGGCATTAACTCCGAAAGAATTAGCACCGCGTTAGAAGAGTATGAACCACAAAATCATCGTTCTCAATTTAAACGGACGGAAAGGAACGATCTTATTATAGACGCTTACAACGCTAATCCCACGAGTATGAAAGCGTCGTTAGAATTCTTTTCAAACGTTCCCACCTCATTACCGAAGATGGTTATCTTAGGAGAAATGAAGGAGCTTGGAGCCACGGCCAAGGAAGAACACCAGCGGATGATAGATTTCTTGAAGGAGCAATCTTTTAATCAAATTATACTCGTGGGAGAGATATTTCAAGAGCTCTCCTTGTCAAAACATCCTTACCGTATATACAGTAACGTGAATGAGCTGATTGAATCGCTTAAGAAGGAGCCGGTCAAAAAGCATTATATACTCCTTAAGGGGTCTCACTCGGTTGCATTGGAGAAAGCGATCGATTACCTTTGAGATAGACTGCCCGCGAAATGCACCGTGAGCATCGCTATCTCTGATACGGTGCCAATCCTGTATTGGGGTCCTACCAACCCTATCCCTGAAGTGACGTACACGTGGGTATCTCCCTTTTTCTTATACCCGTGTGCCACTTCAAATATTAGCTCGGTTGCGATATTGCCCGGGAAAGCCTGACCATGATGAGTATGCCCGTAGAGAGCGATGTCTGCACCTGCTTCCATCTCCTCTTCTAAGTAATCAGGGGTATGGTTCAGTACGATCACCGGCTTCTCCATATCTACCCCTTGCTCAGCAAGTATCTCTTTTAACGGTTTGCGCGAAGACACCACCCGATCTTCCCGGCCCACCACGTAGAAGGCACTATCGATCAACGCGGCAGAGTCGCGCAACATGGTGATCCCCAAGTTGTTCAATAATTCGATTTTTTCCTCTGCCTCGAATCGATATTCATGGTTTCCCGTGCACGAGAATACCCCTAAAGGAGCGGAAAGCCTCGAGAGCTCAACGTCCATTTCCATATCCAGAATCGGCTCGATCTGCGAGTCGATGATATCGCCCACGAAAAGGATCAAGTCGGGATTTTGAGCCATGATAAGATCCACGAATCGAGCAGCGTGTTTTCGATCGATCATCCATCCCAAGTGTAGGTCGCCCACCATGGCCACCCGTATCGAATCCAATTCACCGGCAGCCTTGTTCAATGTAATCGGCACCTGTTGTACCACGGGATTGAGAAATTTTTGATGGCCATTAATCATCACTCCCGATACAAATAAAACAGGCAGTACAAACGAGAGTAGCTTGTAATTTTGGGGTTGTTTTCGAAAACGCCACGGCTTCCGTTTCATTTTTCTCCATATGATGTATACCCCATCAATAATTAACCATGCCCCGGCGGAATAGAGAAGAAAAAGCATCCAGCTTGTCCCCATTACCCGGATAAACTGTACAATGGGGTCGGGGAGGTGGAGGTAGAAGAGGAATCCCACGGTGTAGATGATTAATTCGGTGGCAAATATTGCCACGAGGAAAACCCGCACCCATCTTTTGGTGTCGAAAGCATGCCATCCTTTCAAAAACACCAAGATATTCAGTGTCAGGTGAATTATAAAAGCGTTTATCAATGCGCGCATACAGCAGTTCAAAAAAATCAAAGAATCAATCTATTTAAACGATTTCGAGTTCCTTTTTGTTTCACGATTTTGCTTTCGCTCGCGTGCCAGTGTTGAGGGATCATGTTTAAATATGCAAAAAACAAGTTGAAATGGGAGTCTCTTTACTAAATATTCGTAACGGTTTCCCTTTTAAAAAAAAACATTCAATTAAATGTGTACTTTTAACGTTTTATTAGCGAATATAGTGTACAACCTCATTAAAAACCACCGAATGAAAAAGGCCCTTTTCCTATTATTGAGTTGCCTGTTTACCTCTGTGATAGCTGCTCAACCCGTTACCGTGAAAGGTAAATTGGTATCGGCCTCCGATAAGGAACCACTTCCTTACGCGACCATATCGATTGCCGATGAAGCTAATCCGCGAGTTAGCATCAAGAAATTAGCCACCCAAGAAGATGGGGCTTTCTCTACCTCTATCGAACCCGGGAAATACGTTTTCACATTCAATTTTGTGGGCATGAGCCCGTTGGAAAAGTCTATCGAGCTTACTGCTTCGAATACCCCGCGTGATATGGGTGAAATAGCGTTGAACGAGGGGTCAACCGAACTCGATGAACTGAACGTAACTGCTCAAGCACCTCTCGTAAAGGTAGAGATTGATAAGTTAACCTACAACGCGAAGGACGACCCGGAATCCGCCACCTCCAACGTGTTGGATTTACTCCGGAAAGTGCCTCTCGTTACCGTGGACGGTGAAGAGGAGATACAATTGAAAGGGTCAAGCAATTTCAAGATATACTTAAACGGGAAACCATCGAATATGATCTCCGGAAACCCTTCGCAGGTATTAAAGAGTATGCCGGCAAACAGCGTGAAAGATATTGAGGTGATTACCGATCCCGGAGCCAAATACGATGCCGAAGGGGTAGGGGGTATCATCAACATCGTGACCGACAGGCGGGCGGACGACGGCTATACCGGTTCGGTAGGGACAAACGGCGACACTTTCGGGGGGTACGGTGCCAACGCGTACCTTGCCACGAAATATGGCAAGATTGGTTTCACGGGTAATGCCGGTTATTACCAGTACAGGCGTCCGGCCTCAGAGTCGAACTTTACACGCGAAGAATTCTCACCTGATAATTTATTATCGCTCATGGGGACTTCCGAAAATGATGGTGGAGGGCTCTTTCTAAATGGCTCGAACCGGTGGAAGTGGACAATAATAAGTTTAACTTTACTGGATAACTGATAAAATGCGTATTGATATAATAACTGTTCTCCCGGAAATAATAGAAGGTGCTCTTCACAGCTCAATCCTGAGACGAGCCCAAGAGAAAGGAATTGTAGAACTTGAGTTGCATAACCTCCGTGATTACTCCATGGACAAGCATAAAAGGGTGGATGATTACCCTTTTGGGGGTGAGGCCGGCATGGTGATGCAGATTGAGCCTATCGATCGTGTTATTTCGCATCTTAAAGCGCAACGCCCTTACGATGAGGTGATTTTTACATCGCCCGATGGAGAGCAATTCAAACAAAAAACGGCAAACGAATTGTCGCTTCTGAACAACCTTATCATCCTTTGTGGCCATTATAAAGGGGTAGATTATCGGGTGAGGGAACATCTTATTACCCGGGAGATATCAATCGGTGATTTTGTACTAACGGGCGGTGAACTGGCAGCGGCCATGATCGCGGACGCGGTTGTACGAGTCATTCCAGGTGCTATCGGTGATGAACAGTCGGCCCTTTCCGATTCGTTTCAAGATGGGGTATTGGCACCACCGGTCTATACCCGACCCGCGGAATATAAGGGATGGAAAGTGCCCGAGGTACTATTGTCGGGGCATGAAAAGAAAATCGATGAATGGCGCAACGAACAAGCCATAGAGCGAACAAAGCGTCTCAGGCCCGATCTAATCAAAGGCTTTTAATTGAAAAGGTATCGAGTGAAAGAGTATCGAGCTTGAAGAATTTATTGGGAAGAATTCAAACGTCGTTTATGCCTTTATTGGAAGGGCATAAAGTTAAAAGTGAATGAAAATTCGAAAATTATGGAAGTGAAACAAACTGCCATCGAAGGAGTATGGATCATAAAACCAAAAGTGTTTACCGACAAACGTGGTTATTTTGTTGAGACATTTTCGAGGCAGAGATATGAAGAGATAATGAGCAACACCGTTTTCGTGCAAGATAACGAAAGTGGATCGATGCGAGGTGTAGTTCGAGGGCTGCACTTTCAGAAACCTCCTTATGCCCAATCAAAATTGGTGCGAGCGGTCATGGGTGAGGTGTTGGATGTGGCGGTTGACCTACGCGAGGGATCCTCTACTTTCGGCCAACATACTACGGTACGATTGTCGAGCGAGAATAAATTTCAGCTATTTATCCCCCGCGGGTTCGCGCACGGGTTCGCGGTTCTCAGCGAGTCGGCAATTTTACAGTACAAATGCGACAATTATTATGCGCCGGAATACGAAGAAACCCTCCTGTGGAACGACCCGATTTTAGGGATTGATTGGTTGCTACCCACCGAAGAAATCCTGCTTTCGGAGAAGGACAAAAAGGGCTTGTTATTAAAAGATCTCGTGGGGAGGTGACGTTAAATGTTCTCCGTGGCATCTTTTTTTTCTACCTTTGTCATTTCATAACTGAAACAATAAAAATAGAATAAATGGTTATAGCTGTAGATTTCGATGGAACAATCGTTGAACACGCGTATCCTGACATCGGAAAGCCGATACCCTTTGCCATTGACACTCTCTTGCAATTACAAAAGGATAAACACACGCTTATCTTATGGACCGTAAGAGAGGGGCAACTGTTGCAGGATGCGATTGATTATTGTGCGGACCGGGGACTCTACTTCTACGCGGCAAATGCCAACTACCCCGGGGAGAGCCGAACCAGTGGTTCGCGTAAGTTGGGAGTCGACCTGTTTATTGACGACCGAAATCTCGGGGGGTTACCCGATTGGGGGGTTATTTACAACGCGGTAAATGCTACCGTGAAAAAAGAGAACCCCATGCAGGTGATGGCCAGTCATTCTGCCATGCCGACCCAAAAGAAAAAAAGAGGAATTTTTGGCCGTCGGTGACCGAGAGGCCAGTCTCAATAGATTGCTATCGTGTAAGCCACGCTGATACCGGGCGTGAAAAAGTTCTTCTTGCGGATGGCGTTATTTTTTCCGGAGAAACCCATATCGCAAAAGAGAGAAAATTCGAAGTTCTCGTACCCGAAACCGGCAAGCGGAGAAAAGGCAAACGAGGTGTGCCCCATTGCACCCACAGATGCACCCACGCGCGGCTCCACGAAGTATCCATTCGATACACCTGATCCGGTAATACGGTACCCTACCAGTGGCATGATGTAATTAAAACCATCACCGTCGCCGTTCAAGATGCTTGAGATTAATTTTCCATCCCCGTACGGGTTGTTAAAGCCTTTTAGGTGCAATGTAAGGAAGTTATTTGGATTCTTGGAAATTAAGTTGTCTATCGTGAGCCAACCGATTGAACCGCCCGCGCCGAACTTCTTATCGCGCGCCGTGTTCGCGACCAAGCCCAGATCGCCGGAAATACGAATATAATTATTCTCTTGGGCTTGCATGGTTGCCGTTAATAGTGTGAATAGGAGTAAAAAGAATAATTTTCTCATTGCTTGTAAAAATTTAATTTATGCAAATATAACGCCAACAAAACGATTTCACTCATTTTTTACATTACAATTTTCTACAAGCGTCGTGCTATTTGGCACAAAAAGGTTCATAAACACTAATTTTTAACATAATGAAACGAGTGGCTTTAATTACCGGTATCACCGGACAGGACGGCTCATATTTAGCCGAGTTGTTGATCGAAAAAGGATACGAGGTGCATGGTACCCTACGTCGCTCCTCATCCTTCAATACCGGTCGCATCGAACATCTCTATTTCGACGAGTGGGTACGCGATATGAAGCAGGAGCGCTCCGTGGAATTGCATTACGCGGATATGACCGATTCCAGCTCGCTTATACGGGTAATACAAACCATCCAGCCCGACGAGATATATAACCTGGCGGCACAAAGCCACGTGAAAGTGAGCTTCGAAGTACCGGAATATACCGCTGAGGCCGATGCAGTGGGGACATTGCGCCTCTTGGAAGCTGTACGCATCTTGGGCTTGGAAAAGAAAACCCGTATTTATCAAGCCGCCACCTCCGAACTGTATGGTAAGGTACTCGAAACACCTCAAAACGAAAATACTCCCTTTTACCCACGGAGTCCCTATGGGGTTGCCAAATTATACAGTTACTGGATTACAAAAAATTATCGTGAGTCGTACGGCATGTTTGCCGTGAATGGAATTCTCTTTAATCACGAAAGTGAACGTCGGGGAGAAACATTTGTTACCCGGAAAATCACACTGGCCGCGGCTCGCATCGCGCACGGCCTTCAAGACAAACTTTATCTTGGTAACTTAGACGCGAAGCGTGACTGGGGGTACGCGCCCGATTATGTAGAGTGCATGTGGCGCATGCTTCAACATGATGTGCCCGAGGATTTCGTGATCGCTACCGGTAAGATGCACAGCGTGCGCGATTTCTGCCACCTCGCTTTTCAAGAGGCCGGCATCCCCCTCAGGTGGGAAGGGGAAGGGATCGATGAAAAAGGGATACATGAGACGACCGGAAAGATTGTGGTGGAGGTGGATCCCAAATATTTCCGGCCGGCAGAGGTAGAGCAACTTCTGGGGGATCCTACCAAAGCACGGACTCTTCTCGGATGGGATCCTTCAAAAACAACTTTCGACGAGCTGGTAAAACGAATGGTGCGGCATGATCTTTTAATTCATTCCCGATGAAGCACACATCGAACGGGAAAAACGCTTATCTTTGCATCTATTTTAAATAAAGAGACGATTAAAGATGAAGCAAGACAGGCAACTATTTGATATTATCGATAAAGAGCACGAGAGGCAGTTAAAAGGAATTGAGCTGATCGCGTCGGAAAATTTTGTAAGCGACCAAGTAATGCGGGCCGCGGGTTCGGTACTTACTAACAAGTACGCCGAGGGATACCCTGGCAGGCGTTATTATGGGGGATGTGAGATGGTCGACCTGAGTGAACAGTTGGCGATCGACCGGCTGAAAGAGCTTTTTGGCGCTCAATGGGCAAACGTGCAGCCTCACTCGGGAGCTCAAGCCAACGCGGCAGTTTTTTTGGCCTGTCTGAACGCGGGAGACACCTTCTTGGGACTAAATTTATCGCACGGCGGGCACCTCACGCACGGGGCACCGGTTAACTTTTCCGGTTTAATGTTTCGCCCTGTCGCCTACAGTGTAAGGGAAGAGGACCAACGAGTAGACTATGAGCAGTTGGAGTCTTTAGCCCGTGCTGAACGCCCCAAATTGATCATTGCCGGTGCATCGGCGTACAGCAGGGAGTGGGATTACGCCCGTATACGCCAGGTTGCTGATGAAATAGGCGCCATTTTCATGGTCGATATGGCACACCCGGCCGGGTTAATCGCCGCCGGACTGCTTGAGAACCCCGTGAAGTACGCGCATATCGTTACTTCCACTACACACAAAACACTTCGAGGCCCTCGGGGGGGCGTTATATTGATGGGCGAAGATTTTGAAAATCCGTGGGGGGTGAAAACCCCAAAAGGAGAGATAAAAATGATGTCGGCCATGCTGGATTCCGCCGTTTTCCCTGGAATGCAAGGCGGCCCCCTGGAGCATATTATCGCCGCGAAAGCCGTCTCCTTTTACGAGGCACTACAGCCGGAATATAAGCAATATCAGGAGCAGGTGAAACGAAACGCCGCGGCCATGGCAAGTGCTTTCATGAACAAAGGATACAACGTTGTTTCAGGCGGTACCGACAACCATATTATACTCGTCGACCTGCGAGCTAAATTCCCGAAACTCACCGGTAAGGTGGGCGAAAACGTGCTGGTAGAGGCAGATATTACCGTGAACAAGAACATGGTTCCCTTTGATAACCGTAGCCCTTTCCAAACATCGGGACTGCGTTTCGGAACCCCCGCGATTACCACACGCGGTGCCAAAGAAGCGTTGATGGGCGAGATCGTGGAGATGATAGACGATGTGCTCTCACATCCAGAAGACGATAAGGTCATCGCATCGGTAAAGGAAAAGGTAAACGCCACGATGAAGCAGTTCCCGCTTTTCGAGTGGTGATTAACAGAATGTAGGTGCTAGCAGAGACAGTTTCATCTCGCTTAAATACAACTCGCGGGAGGTGAATTAATGGAACCGGCTGTCGAGGTTATTCTTTGTGTTTTTGTATGAATTGCGAGGGAGTCATGTTGAATTCCTTCTTGAACGCTTTGGTAAAATAAGATCGACTTTCGATGCCCACGGCGTACATGGCCTGCTGAATATTCATATCGCTCTCAAGGAGAAACTTGCTCGCCCGTCTGAGCCGGTAGCTCAAGATGAACTCCACGACCGATTTGCCCGTGAGCGTCTTTATTTTCGCGTAGAGCTTGCTTCGGCTCATCATCATTCGGGAGGCGATGGTGTTGACATCCAATTCAGTTCGATCCAGGAACTCATCGATTATATCGGATACATCTTTCAAAAACTGATTGTCTTGCTTATTCACCGAAACGCTGGATATTTCCGCGAAATAGTTTTTAGCGTAATATTCTCTCAGCACCTCCTGCTGCTTGAAAATATTAGCGATCGAAGTTTTCAGGAGGGTTAAATCCACCGGCTTCTCGAAATAGAGGTCTGCTCCCGACTCGGTTCCCTCGAGCATGCTATCTACCCCCGATTTTGCCGTGAGTAGGATAAACGGAATGTGGGATGTTTCCACGTTCCGTTTTATGGCTTTGCAGAAAGCGATACCGTCCATCTCGGGCATCATGATATCGCTCACGATCAGGTCTACATCATTGTCGCGCAGGTACTCGAGTGCCGGCTTCCCGTTGTCGAAATCAATCACTTTATACTTCGCCTCCAACGAGGCCCTGATAATCGTTCTCAAATCGACGTTATCTTCCGCCAACAAGATGGTTTTTTCCTTGATGTTTTGTTGGTTAGCAAGATCGTTCGCGATCACCGTTTTATAACTGCTATCGGGATAAGTTTGATCGCTCTCTGTCCCTGATTCGGTTTCAAAAGACAGATCCTCGGTTGTCTGGATTTCCCCGTGGAGGTAATGATCAGCCGAAATAGGGAATTTAACCACGAAATCACTTCCCGCACCTCGTTCGCTATAGATCGATATGCTGCCTTTGTGTAGCAATACAAAGTTTTTCACTAAAGCCAGTCCAATGCCCGTCCCCAAGTGATTCTGTTGATTTTTTGATTCCACTTGATAGAACCGATCGAACACCTTCGAAATCGATTGCTCTGAAATTCCAACTCCCGTGTCGCTTACAATAATTGAAACAGTTTCGTGATCTTCCAGAAGCTCTTCTCCCACGCTATAGGAGTAGTTATATTTCGATTTGAACGCTTTTACTCCTGCCTTGATGCTTATTGCATCTCCTTTACGGGTATACTTGAAGGAGTTAATCAGGAGGTTCATAACGATTTTTTCCATGACTTTTTTGTCGAAAGGAACATCTGACAATGCTTCTTCGTCCGTCACGATTTGGTAGTTAATCTCTTTATGGTTGGCATACTCCATGAAATCCCCCGCGATGGCCTGTATGTACGGGTTGGACCAAATTGCTCGTCCAACCGTCACCGCCGCGTTGGCACTTCGCGCGAGATTATGGGTGTACGCTGCTTCCCCTCTTTTTAATGGCGGATACGAAGAAGCATTATCGGTGACTAACCATGATGGTACGCGACTCTTTCCCGATTATGACGCTAGCAAATGGGTAACGGCTAAAAATCATCTTGAAACGTTGCTTAACTGGGTAGAAGAAAAAGGGTATGCACTGCATAAAATATATGATGAAGATACCGGAAACATTAACCCACATGAATCCGTCTACAGGTTATTTCAAGACTTCACCGATGAAATCCTATGGGCAACAGGTGTTAATAATTTCCGTGCCGTTACCTTGGACATGGAGCCGCGTACCACCCCGAGAGACATTGCCTCAAGCAATTTTGGAAACGTGGGACTTTTTCAAGAAGGAGTGGATGAATTCTTTATGGACAACGGGCTCCTAATCACCGATCCCGGTTCCGGATATACCGAAGCAGGTTTTTCAAGAGTGAGGAACTATACGCGTATGGATCCAAACGAAGAGAAATACGACGAACATATCAGCAATATGTATGCAAATAGGGAGCCTCGTTTTTACCAAGCGGTTACGTACGAGGGTAGGAGCTGGTACCAGGACTTGACGACGAATAAGCTTGGCAGCAATTATCGTGTGTTCTTTAGCCGAGGTGGAGGTGCCGATAATACATCGCAGGAAAATCCACGTACCGGCTATATGTTGAATAAGTTTAAAAACAGGAGTTTACTAAATCAGGGAACGAATATCCGAACCTGGGGACGCCCATGGATTTTGTTCCGCTTGGGTGACTTTTACCTGTACTACGCTGAAGTGTTAAACGAGATAAATCCAAGCGATCCGTTGATCATTGAATATTTGGATAAAATCAGGGAGCGTGCAGGTATTCCCGGATACCAGGAGCTCGCGGCGCAAGGCGTTAAGAATATTATTGGAAACCAGGAACTTCAACGCGAAGCAATTCACCAAGAAAGAAGAGTAGAGATGTTCGCCGAAGGTAACCGCTATTTCGATATTCGTAGGTGGATGACAGCCGATGATCCGGACAGCCCTGACCAACAGCTGGTGTTCACGGGAATGAACATGAATGTTCCTGCCGCGAACTGGGATTCTGCTGGAAGATTTGAAAGTTATATCGATAACTATGGCCCCGGCAGTTATTACGAAAGAGTGGTGATCGAGAACAGGGCCTGGAGAAGAGCGATGCTCTTTTATCCGGTTCCCTATAACGAGATTCAAAAGAGTGAGCTCTTGGTACAAAGCCCACTATGGTAATACACGCTAAATGCTTGTATAATGTATACAATACAGAGCTTCAAATAATAAATTAATATTTCGGTAAATCACTCGAAAATAGAAGCAAAACAATAAAATTTGTTGGCAACTATCCTTTCGAGTGATTTGCCTTTTCATGCTATGAACCGAATGATATATATACTGAGTTTTTTATTGCTCTTTCTCAATTGTTCGAAAGAGAAAGATATAGAAATAGTCGAAAATGGCGACTCTTATTTCAAGTTGTCCCAAGAATCCAATGCTACGCTGGAAGTTCCTTATCGGGGAGGAACATATACTTTGTTCTATGAAACCAATATCGAAGAAACCTTGTATAGCAGGGTAACTGCTTCGGTGGAAGGAGGAGCCGGATCCTGGTGTAAGGCTTCTGTAGATAGGGATAGTAAAAATGTGAAAATTGAGGTCGCGTACAACGAAAACAGTTCGCCCCGGGAGGCAACTATCTTGCTCAAGATCGAAGAGTTTACGGTGCCTATCGAAATAATTCAACAGGAGTTCATTTCAACCGAGATTGGTGAGAAATGGGAGAAAGTCGAGATTCTTTCCGGGTGGGCTCCCGATTACATCACCGAAGATAATAAAATAGAAAAAGCATTCGACGGAGATGTAACTACCTATTTTAACTCGAAAGCGGGTGAAGTGCAGTATCCCTATGAAGTGAAATTCACGTTAAATACTACACGAAGCGTTACCCACTTGATATATTATCCACGAAGAGATAGTGGGACTCGCTGGGGGCAATTTGGAGAATTTGAGGTGTGGTATAATACATCAACCAATTCTGACTTCGTGAAGGCGGGCAGCTTCGATTTTAAAGAAGAGCTGAACGATCCGAGTACCGCGTGGTTCGAAACACCCATCGATAGCCCTAATGAAATACTTATTAAGGTACTTTCAGGATACAACAACCGGGTATCTATCGGGGAGATCGAATTCTATTCGGAATCGGGAAATTCGTTTGATTATTCCAGTATCTTTAACGATAAGGCATGCTCAGAATTGAGGCCGGATGTGACGATGCAAGATATTGAGGCTATTCCCGAGCCTTTCTACAAAGATCTCGCTCAACGAATTTTTGCAGGCACGTATGATTCGGAATTCCGTGTTCAAAAATATCGTCCTTACCAGCATCCTAACTTTGCAGCCGCGGAATTAAAAACGGGCAAGTATAGCCTGCGTGATAATGCTACAGGGATGTTTTATGATAATTTCGATGAAAACTTAATCGTATTCGTTGATGATCTAAACGAACAGAGTATTAGCCTGAATATTATTGATTTTCAGGAAAGTGCAAACGAGGGGGTTAGCTACCCGTTAAACGAAGGGGTGAATGTGCTTAAGCCTTCAAAAAAGGGACTTATCTATATTCTCTATCACGTGGACGATCCGTTGCCACTGAATCCTTCCTCCGACAGTGATAAGCGAGATATCGATAAAAGAGCCGTAAAGGTTCATATCGCCTCTGGAAGAGTAAACGGTTATTTTGATATACGGAAACACGATAATAACGATTGGAAAAGTATTCGAGACAATGCATCAGCAGCAGAGATTGATGTCCTTGGCTTGCATTCGCACGTGGTCTGGAACGTGAAGGATTACCAAGATTACGATACCGATATCGTGTTAATGACCAATTATATCGACAACCTCGTAAAGCAACAACATGAGTTCATGGGATTATATCACTATAATCGCTCCTTTAAAAACAGGCATTTTATCCGGGTGGATTATCATGTTCCGGCCGCGTATGCTACGGATTACAGAACCGTGTATAAAAACACGCTTTACAAAGAGGTGTTTTGCTCGGAAGATGGTTTTAGAAGACGGTTATGGGTGTTAGGACACGAGGTGGGTCACGTGAATCAAACACGCCCCGGTTTAAAATGGCATGGAACCACCGAGGTTACAAACAACATCTACGCGCTCTATAACCAGAAGATGGTTCACGGTGAGGCCAGGCGGTTAACCACGGGTGAAGGAAGACAAGGTTATAGCTCGGGCAACGATGGATATGACGTTGCTTTTGAACGGATCATAGATGCAAAGCGTGACTGGTATGTAGGAGGGGATAACTTTTCATCGAACTATATACCAAGGTTGGCACCATTCTGGCAACTGTACCTCTACCTGGTTCAAATAGAGAAGCAAGAGCATTTTTATCACGACCTTTTCGAGTATTTCAGAACCCACGCCAGTCCAAGCGACGAGGGAGAAAGACAACTCGATTTCGTAAGGCAGGTGTGCCATGTAAGCCAGTTGAACCTACTGGGTTTTTTTGAAAAATGGGGCTTCTTAACGCCGATCAATCTCGATATTAATGATTACGGTGTCAGGCGGATTCGTATCACTGAAAGTCAGATAGCCAACTTGAAGAGCGAGATTATTAGTAAAGGGTATGAAGAGCCCGCCATTAATGTTCATGAGTTGACGGATACGAACTACAAACAGTTTATAAAGTAGGTATCCTCCTTTATCGCGTGTACCATTGATACATCTTTTCGACCCCTTTGTCGATTTCAATGGTGTGACGCCACCCCAAGCTATTTAACTTGGTTACATCGGTGAGTTTTCTTAGGGTGCCATCCGGTTTGGTACTATCGAATAGAATCTCCCCGGTGTAACCGGTTATTTCTTTTATCATCAGGGCTAAATCGTGAATACTAATCTCTTTGCCCGTTCCTATGTTAATATGACAATTTCGGACTTCGGTTTTTCCTTTCGAGAGTTGTGAGAAATCCACGTTCTCCATGATAAATACGCACGCGTCGGCCATATCCTCGCTCCATAAGAACTCCCGCATCGGCTTGCCGGTGCCCCATAGCTCAACACCCCGATCCGAAACACCATATTTTGTTAATATCTCTTCCACGCGCGATCGAGGAGCATCACCCGAGACTCCTTCTATTGGACGCTTCTCCAAATCTTTTTGTATTGCCTCCCAATCGTTGCTCATCCATGCTTTTGCTAGATGAATCTTACGAAGTATCGCGGGAAGAACATGGCTCTTTTCAAGATCGAAATTGTCATTCGGGCCGTAGAGGTTGGTAGGCATCACCGCGATGTAGTTGGTGCCGTATTGAAGATTAAAGCTCTCGCACATTTTCAACCCGGCAATCTTCGCGATGGCGTAAGGCTCGTTGGTGTATTCCAAGGGCCCCGTGAGCAAGGAATCCTCCGCCATTGGTTGAGGAGCCTCCCGAGGGTAAATGCAGGTACTGCCCAAGAAAAGTAGTTTCTTCACGTTGTTGTGGAAGCTCTCGCCAATCACGTTGTTCTGGATCTGCAGGTTGCGATAAATAAAGTCGGCTCGATACGTGTTGTTCGCCACGATACCCCCCACGTGCGCCGCCGCGAGAATCACGTGATCGGGCTTCTCTTCTTCAAAGAAATTCCTTACGGCAGCTGCATCCATGAGGTCCAACTCTTGGCGAGTTTTACCCACGAGGCGAGTGTACCCCTTCGAACGAAGATTATTCCATATGGCGGAACCCACCAGCCCACGATGGCCGGCTACATATATCTTACTGTTTTTATGCATGATTTATCTTGTTAAACGATTTAAACATATTTCGATTTCACAATCTCAAGCGGGTACAAATATAACATCAACTAACCAATTTCACCCAATCTCGATAGAACATAATTTCAGGGAATGGGTTCGAGAGTTTGACACATGTAGCAAATCAGACAAAATGTGTATCTTTGCAAAACGCACGCGATGCTAACCCTAATGAATTCTATACTGAACCCATTTTGCCGCTTTTCGCATCATTCAATGAGAACAAAGAACAATAAATAGTATTAAAAATAATTTCAAAAGCCATAATAATATGAACGTAAACAGAAGGGAATTTATCAAAAAAATGAGCGCGGGAGCAACAGGAATTGCCGTAAGCGGTTCATTAATGGGCATGCCGGCAAAAAGCTACAAACGAATCATCGGATCCAATGACCGTATTCAAGTTGCCATAGCCGGGCTTGGCCGCAGGTTAGGTGCTTTTTACGAACCCATAGCAGCAAAGAACGCGAATGTAGAATTGATGTATCTGTGCGATGTAATGGAAAAACAACGGGTAAGAGCCTTGCAGAACTTTTCCAAACATATCGACTATAAACCCAAACTGGAAAATGATATCCGTAAAGTACTCGATGATCCTAAAGTGGATGTATTGATTAATGCTACCCCGGATCACTGGCATGCTCCGGGATCTATCATGGCAATGAAAAATGGGAAACATGTGTATCTGGAAAAGCCATGTAGCCACAACATGTTCGAAAACGAACTACTGGTGGAAGCTTCTAAAAAACTGAATAAAGTGGTGCAAATGGGCAATCAGCAACGTTCGTCTCACCATACCATCGAAATAATTCAGGAAATTCATCGTGGTGTCATCGGAACACCCTATAAAGCTCTGGCTTTTTACACCAACACCAGAGGCGAAGTGCCCTTGCAAAAAAAAGCGGCAGTACCCAACGGCCTCGACTGGGAACTTTTCCAGGGTCCTGCCCCGCGTCGCGAATACACGTCGGAAACTTGGGATTATAACTGGCACTGGTATGGATGGGATTACGGCACCGCCGAAACGGGAAACAATGCCACCCATGAACTGGATATTGCACGTTGGGCGTTAGGCGTTAACTTTCCCCTCCGGGTAGATGTAGAAGCGGCCAAACGCCATTTTGTCCACGATGGTTGGGAAATGTACGACACCATGGATGCGACCTTTCGTTTCTCCGGGGACAAAATAATCCTGTGGGATGGCAAAAGCCGTAACGGGTATGATACGTATGGAGGTGGGAGAGGAACAATCATTTATGGAAGCGAAGGATCGGTGTTTATCGACCGGAACAAGTATCATCTGTTTGACAGGAACGGAAAACTGGTGAAAGACAACCAGTCGTCCGCGAACGAGGCGGGAACAGCTTTAGGAGGAGGTGGTGACATGACTACCGGGCACGTGATCAATTTCTTTGAAGCGATCAGGGGCAAAGAGAAGCTCACCGCTCCCATCGATGATGCCAGTATCAGCATGGCCATGGTGCACTATTCAAACATAGCATACCGCATTGGGAAAGGATTTGATATTGATGATAAAACAGGCAGAATGTACGACCGCGATGCGATGAGGCTATGGAGCCGCGATTATGAACCCGGATGGGAGCCATCAATACATTGAAGCTACATCCTGATGAGCATCTTACAGACCGAAATACAATTTGTTCCGGGCGTCGGTCCTAAGCGAGCCGAAATCCTCAACAAGGAAATCGGGATCTTTACCGTGGGCGACCTGCTTAGGTGGTATCCTTATCGCTATATCGATCGAAGCCGGATCTACTATATTCATGAAATTGATCAATCGGCCGCCTATATTCAGTTAAAGGGGAAAATTACGGCCTTCGAGACCTTCGGAGAGGGTAGGCGGCGACGGTTGGTGGCTCATTTTTCCGACGGAACAGGTTTCGTGGATCTGGTGTGGTTTCAGGGAATACGCTTTATCGAGGGTAAGTACAAACTCAACCAAGAATATATTGTATTTGGTAAACCCAATCTTTTTAACGGAAAATGGAATATTCCTCACCCGGAGATTGACCCGTTCATGAACGAGACAGACGCTCCCGAAGGTTTGATGGCAATGTATAATACCACGGAGAAGATGAAAAATCGCTATCTTAACTCCAAGGCTATGCAAAAAATCATCGAAAACGCCTTTGGCCTGATCAAGGATCCCCTCCCCGAAACTCTGTCAAACGATGTGGTGAAAGCAGCGAAATTAATCTCTTTTCATGAAGCAATCGAGAACATCCATTTTCCCAAATCAGCCGGGTTGCTTCGCGACGCTGAACTACGACTAAAGTTCGAAGAGTTGTTTTATATTCAGCTCAACATCGTGCGTTACGCGGCCGACCGGAAGGAGAAGCTCAAAGGGTTTGTGTTTAAGAAGGTCGGCGATTATCTCAACTCGTTTTACAAACATCAACTCCCGTTCCCGCTTACAAACGCTCAAAAGCGTGTAATTAGAGAAATACGACGCGACACGGCTTCAGGTAAACAGATGAATCGACTCCTCCAAGGCGATGTGGGAAGTGGTAAAACGATGGTTGCTATCATGTGCATGCTTATCGCTTTAGATAATGGGTTTCAGTCTTGTTTGATGGCTCCTACCGAGATATTGGCATCGCAACACTTCGACACCTTCCGGGAGATGCTCAGAGGGATGAACGTGCGAGTGGAATTACTCACCGGTTCCTCGAAAAAGAAAGAGAGAGAAGAAATTCATAGCGGTTTGCAATCCGGAGAGATCAATATCTTGATTGGGACGCATGCACTTATCGAAGATGTGGTGCAGTTTCGTAACCTCGGCTTCGTGGTAATTGATGAACAGCATCGATTTGGGGTAGCGCAACGTGCCAAATTATGGACGAAAAATGAACGTACACCACACGTGCTGGTGATGACGGCGACTCCCATCCCCCGCACGTTGGCAATGACGGTATATGGCGATTTAGACGTTTCGGTAATTGATGAGTTGCCCCCCGGCCGTAGACTGGTACAAACACTCCACCGGTACGATCAAAAAAAGGGTGCCCTCTACCAGTTTATCCGTGGCCAATTAAAGGCAGGGCGACAGGCTTACATCGTGTATCCAATGATTGAAGAGAGTGAGAAGCTCGACCTGAAGAACTTGGAAGAAGGGTATCAGCACATCAAGGAAGCATTCCCGGAATTTACCGTCTGCAAGATGCACGGGCGAATGAAACCGGCGGAAAAAGAGGAGGTGATGCGAAGGTTCGTTGCCAACGAGGCGCACATTATGGTCTCCACTACCGTGATCTAGGTGGGGGTTAACGTGCCCAACGCGAGCGTGATGGTGATCGAGAGCGCGCAGCGATTTGGGCTCTCACAGCTTCACCAATTGAG
>JAAYTC010000193.1 GCA_012518155.1 Bacteroidales bacterium
CTTGAGCGATCCGCGCAAAATAACGCGGCCTTGCCTAGCTCATCCCCATATTTTGGATCCCCGGTAAGATGTAACCCCTTGGTGTATAAAAGGCGCCCCGTTTGAAAGTAAGGATATGTCTCTACCGCACGTTGGAGTTCCTCGATCGACGAGGAATCCAATGCTTCGGGTTGCTTCATGTAGTTATATAGCTGTTCTCTATCCATCGAATTGCTAGTTTATCTCTCTCCGTACACTTATCCTGCTGTTGTTTTTTACCAGTTCGACATGGTGGCGTTAAATATTTGATCCACGATTTCATCGATAAGCTCGGCAATAAGCTCATCCTGAACCGCGTCGAACATGGTGTTGCTGGGGAAGGTGCGTTGGGCTGATATTCGTTCTTCTATATCCGGCTCGTCTGTTTTATTGTTTCTGAATCGCATCCTGACGGTCATAGTGAGCCTTGTTTCCGAGGCGAAGGCATCTTCCTGTACCGCCAATGGAGTAAGTTCATATCCCACGATCTCGCCCTCGATCTCCATATCCCCGTTTTGATTCACCAACTGTAACCGGGTGTTGCGGGTAAACATATCCTGCATCTCCTCGTTAAACCTCTGTTCCAACGGTGGATACACGAGTGGAGCTTGATTCACGAAATGACCAATATATAGCGTTTTAGTGAGGTCGTAGTTGATAGAGGCCGTCCTAAACGAGTAGGAGATACGGCACGAACTCGCGATGCACAACAATATAAGGAAGAAGACAATTCGTTTCATACGCTTACAGGTTATACTCCTTTATCTTTCGATAGAGGGTTCGTTCTGAAATTCCTAAATCGCCTGCCGCGAGTTTTCGTTTGCCATTGTGGCGTTCCAATGCTTTCGCGATCATCTCTTTTTCTACCTCGCTGATCGACATTGTACTCTCTTCATATTCGGTTGCATCTTGAATATCGTTTCGCTCGTCGCCGTCTAAGGAGATGTTTTTCGGGTACGCCTCGTACTTCTCGTACTTCACGGGCACGGGCACTTGTGAGTGGTCGCCGGGAAGTATCCCCGGCCCGGGCGTGTGAGAACCAGACTCCTCCATGATGTTCTTTACCACCTGTTTCAAATCCGATATATCTTTCTTCATGTCGAAAAGTACTTGGTAGAGTATCTCTCGTTCGCTACCGAAAGTTTTTTGATCCGCTTCACGAAGTGAAGAAACCGAAATAGGAAGCATTCCTACCTCATCGTGTGGCAAATATTTTTGTAGAATGTCGGTGGTGATGGTTCGCTCCTTTTCGATAATTGATATCTGTTCGGTGATATTTTTTAATTGCCGGACATTGCCGGGCCACCGGTAATTTTTGAGCATCGTCCGTGCGTCGTCGGTGAGCATAATGGGTGGCATCATGTACTTTTCGGCACAGTCGCTGGCAAACTTTCGGAACAGGAGGGGAATATCTTCTTTTCGGTCACGCAATGGGGGAACGCGAATGGGAACCGTGTTCAGGCGGTAGTAGAGATCCTCCCTGAACTTTCCTTGTTCGACGGCTTTTACCAGGTCGAGATTGGTCGCGGCAACCACTCGAACGTCGCTTTTCTCTACCTTCGAAGAGCCTACTTTTATAAACTCACCGCTCTCCAGCACTCTCAACAATCGAGCTTGGGTAGGGAGTGGAAGTTCTCCCGCCTCATCGAGGAAAAGTGTCCCTCCGTCGGCTACCTCAAAATATCCTTTACGCGTGCCCGTTGCACCGGTAAAAGAACCTTTTTCGTGCCCGAAAAGCTCCGAGTCGATGGTGCCTTCGGGGATGGAGCCGCAATTAATCGCGAAATAGGGCCCATGCTTGCGTTTACTGTACTGGTGTACGATTTGCGGAAAGCTCTCCTTGCCCACTCCGCTCTCTCCCGTGATAAACACTGAAAGATCGGTAGGTGCCACCTGTAAAGCGATGTCAACGGCACGGTCCAACTCGGGTGCTGAACCAATAATTCCGAAACGTTGTTTGACTTGCTGAATAGATTGCTTTGCCATAATTATACTCAAAGATAACCATTTATTTATTTTTCTCCTAAAGCGTACGTTCTTCGTTTCAGGAACTCACCCATTTCTTGCATGTCGTTTCCGAAGGGCTTCAAGTCGCCCGGTAATATCGGTTCACCAAACGAAAGAACCACCTCTTTTCCGACTTTATTATTCAACTCGTGGCAAAGCCGCAGGTTGCGTGCTTTCCACCCAAACATCCTCGTAAGGTAAAACGAACGGCTGTTCTGACCCGAGATATGGATAGGAACGACCGGTGCTTTCGATTTTCTAATGATCTTGAGTACGGCCGGTTGCCAATCGCGATCCTCTATTACCGGCTTACCCTTCCGGAGGTAGAGGTTAGACACCGCGCCCGCGGGGAAAAATCCGAGCGGGTGGCCTGCTTTTAGGTGAGCGATGCTCTCACGAATTCCGGAAAAGGTGACCCTGTTTTTCTCCTCGTTCTTCATCGGGTCGACGGTGATGAAATTTTCAGCCATCGTATCTATCAGCCCCAGTATGAAGTTTACCATCATCTTGTAGTTGGCAACACGGCTACCCAAGGCTTCAATCACAGCAATCCCATCGATATGGCCGTAGGGGTGATTAGAAACGGTGATAAACGGCTTACCTTTTACCCTCGCGAGTACTTCTTCGTTGTGCAATATCCGAATGATACCTAACTTGTCGAGCGCGTCTTTGCAAAATGCAGGCCCCGTGAGATGCTTGGACCCGTTGTACACATCGTTCGCGTACTGCAACCCGCCCAGTTTCATTCCAATGTCAATGATCTTGTCGCCTCGTTTCCCTTGAAAAATAGGGTGCAATCCCCTGAAGTCCGAGCGACTTACCAATGTATCTTTCATTCGCTAAAATAAAACGTGTGATGATATGTAAAGCCATCGCCGCCTCGAAGAAGTGAAGCGGTGTCGCGGTTAAGCAAGTGCTTTGATCATATCGATAATCTCTTTGCCCAACTTCTCCGCCTCTTCCTGAGATCGAGCTTCGGAATAAACGCGTATTATAGGCTCTGTATTTGATTTTCGCAAGTGGACCCACTTATCCGGGAAGTCGATCTTTACCCCATCGATATCGGTCACCTCGTGCCCGGAAAATCGCTCTTTCATCGTTAAAAGTACTCCATCGGTATCCATCCCGGGCGTGAGTTCTACTTTTTGCTTCGACATGAAATAAGCAGGATATTTTTTTCTTAACTCGGAAGGGCTCTTTCCCGTGCGTGCTAGAAAGGATAAAAAGAGGGCAATGCCCACCATCGCATCCCTGCCGGGATGAGAAGCGGGGTAGATTACGCCACCATTGCCTTCACCGCCAATTACCGCGTTAACCTCTTTCATCTTTGTAACCACGTTCACTTCACCCACCGCGGCAGCATAATATTCTCCCCCGTGTTGGTGAGTAACGTCTCGTAACGCACGGCTTGAGCTCAGGTTCGAAGCTGTATTGCCCGGGGTGTGTTGCAGCACGTAATCTGCCACGGCAACCAGGGTGTATTCTTCGCCAAAAGGTTCTCCATCTTCACTGTAAATAGCCAGACGGTCGACGTCGGGGTCCACCGCGAAACCCACGGTGGCTTGGGAGTCGCGTGTAAGTGATGCCAACTCGGTCAGGTGCTGGGGCAGCGGTTCCGGGTTGTGTGAAAAATTACCGTGTGGGGCGCAATGAAGCTTGAAAATCTTTTTCACGCCCAACGCGTAGAGCAACTCGGGGAGCGCGATTCCCCCCACTGAATTCACGCAGTCGATGGCTACCCGGAAGTTGGCCGCCTTTATGGCCTCGGGATCCACTAAATCGAGCGATAATATACGCTGTATATGTTCTTGGAGGTATTGTTTCTCCACCAGGTTTCCCAGTTCATCAACGGGCGAGAAGAGAAAATCCTCCTTGTCTGCCAACAAAAGAATGCGTTGCCCCTCCTCCGCGTTTAAAAACACTCCATCGCCATTGAGTAACTTTAGCGCGTTCCACTGCTTGGGATTATGGCTTGCCGTGATGATGATGCCTCCCTGGGCACTCTCTTTTACTACCGCGATTTCTGTAGTGGGTGTGGTAGCCATGCCAATGTCGGTTACATCACATCCCATGCCCAATAAAGTACCGGTAATCACCCGATGTACCATTTCACCGGAAATACGAGCATCTCTGCCCACCACGATTCTAGGGCGCACAACGCGCGATGTTTCTTTGATGAAAGTGGCATAAGCTGCCGTGAACTTCACGATGTCGAGAGGGGTGAGGTTCTCACCGCTCTCACCGCCAATCGTACCTCTAATCCCGGATATAGATTTGATCAATGTCATGATGAGTTGTTTAACGTTAATACTGGTTCCCGAAACGATATTCTACACGATCGTAGTACGTGGGCTGATATTGCGACCGATCGTACGACGATCCCATGTCGAACGGGACAATCATTTTTACTACCGCCTTGTGCCCGATGAGAGGAACGGGGACGATCCATCCCGGTGTTTCGTAATAGCTGCTCGTTGAGGGGTTTACAGGCCCCCTGTAGATGAGGGTTTGGGGATGAGGGCTTCCATTGGGGTCGGTGTTGCTGAAGGTAATGGTGTCAGCAGTCATGAAATAGCTGAGGCCTTCAAAGCGTATGTATACCTCTTCGCCTAATGTCATTTTCAGGTCGGTATCGCCGTAGTCTACGATGTGGTAGTACACTCCAGTGGCAGCATCCCGGTAATATTGATTGTCCCTGAATATACTATCTGCAGGGAATTTTTCCAGCACATCGATGTTCTCTTGCAATATAAAACGG
Source organism: Bacteroidales bacterium (assembly GCA_012518155.1). Classification (GTDB taxonomy): domain Bacteria; phylum Bacteroidota; class Bacteroidia; order Bacteroidales; family Dysgonomonadaceae; genus Proteiniphilum. The sequence goes on from JAAYTC010000193.1 coordinate 4,784, forward strand.
TCGATTGCCCGTGCTTCGTCTTTCAAGCGGTCGGCGTAGGTCTTTTGATCTTGGCAAGACGCGAAAAAGATCAATAACCCGGTGAATAATACGAAGATTGCTCGTGAATTTCTCATATTTTACTCCTTCATTAAATGAATGTCAATTTTGCTAGGGCCCCATTTGGTGCAGTGAATGAATCTACCCTGATAGAGCACAAAAGTACGTAATCCGTTTTAAAAAAAAGGCAGTTGCGGTGAAATAAACATTATCGATTCTTAAAAATGGGTTAACTATTCTTCGTTGAACGCGGATTTCAGTTTATCCCTGTACGTCGCGAGTCCCTCTTTGTAGATACGGACTGCTTCTTCGAAAGATCCATAAAATTCTCCGCCGGATGCGTTCAGGTGCCCTCCACCGTTAAAAAATTCCGCGGCAAACTCGTTGCAGGGAAACGACTTCTGGGAACGAAACGATAACTTGATCAGCTCCTCGTCGGCCCGTATAAATGTCGAGAAAATAATATCCTTGATGCTCAACGGGTAATTCACGAACCCTTCGGTGTCTCCCTTGCTGAACTGAAAATGGGACTGGTCTTCTCGCGACAGGTGAAGGAGCGCGGAGTGTTGATCCGGGTATACCTCCATTCGTTGCGAGAGGGTGAAGCCGAGTAGCCTAAAGCGCGTTTCGGAGTAATTATGAAATACCTTCGAGTAGATGTCGTCCTTGTCTACTCCCTTGCGTAGTAGGAGGCTAATGATTTCATAAATTTCCGGGTCGCCCGAGTTATAGGTAAACCCGCCGGTATCGGTCATCATGCCACAATAAATGCACTCTGCTTCAACCTTGGTCAGCCGGTTATACTCTCCGGCTTGATTCAGAAACCGAAACAGGAGCTCGCTGGTGGAGGAGATCTCGGGGTGAGAAATCAGGATATCAAATCCATCCCCCGGGAGCAGGTGGTGGTCAATCAGTACCTTCGTGGCGGCAGAATTCTCTATGTAAGGCCCCATCGGGCCCACGCGTTTGATAATGTTGTAATCGAGGCAAAAGATCAGGTCGGCCGCGGCCAATATTCGTTGACCGGCCGGTGGATGGTATTCGTACACCTCGATCTCCCCCGCGCCTTCCATCCACCGGAGAAAATAGGGTATGGAGTTGGGAACTATAATCCTTGGGCTCTTTCCTTGCCGTTTGAGGAAGCTGTAGAGTGCCAGCGAGGCACCCAGTGCATCACCGTCTGGCGATAAGTGGGTGGTAATAACAATATTTCGAGAGGAGCGGATGGCATCCATTGCCTCTTCCACTTTGCGCGAATCGATAATTGCTGAGATGGATGTGCTAGCGTTCAAAATTTTCATGCATGAATTGAAATTAAGGGGCAAATGTACTAAAAGGGGAGCGCAATACCAAGCTCGTCCGAAATTTAGCAGGATAATGCGATATGCATCCCGGCATACACGTATGGATTAAAAAGCTACAATGTATGCACCGTGCAGCGAAACATCGTGCAGCTTCACTCCCCTCTTATCGCACTCGTGTTGAAGCCTGTTCGCGGTAAAACGGGGAAATGAGCTATCCAGGACAATCATTTCCGGAACGAACAGGTGTAGCAGCTGTTCGATGTCGAAATTCCCGTTCCGGGAGAGAATCAGCACGTCCAATGGGAAAGGTTCCTCGGTGTGGAAGCGTTCTAACATGCCGTCCGATAGCAATAGAATGCTTTTCCCTGGATGTGGCAACAGCCCGTTCGCGGGGAGGTCAACATAATGGCGCCGATTGTTCGCGTAAAAACCAAACTCGCTTTCCGAGGGGTGATTAAAAATTACCAGGCTTGGAAGAGGACGGGTCAATTGCCCGTGAATGGAGGTGATTAGGAACAGCAGGGTGGCAGAGAGTGCAACCAACAAGGGGCGCGAAAAACGGGAGACAAGGAACCGCGCGATAGAGTATACAAACAACAGGAGAAGAAGGAGCTGTGGAAACGACAAGTATTTGTTCGTGAGTTGCGCGTAGGGGAGCATCTCGGTAATGTATACTACTTGTAGCAGCAGTTCAATCAACCGTCCCAATAGCTGTTGAAAAAAAACTTCCAACCCGGTGAACAGTGGAAGATGAAGCACCGGGAGAAGAGAGATGGCAATTAGCGGTATGGCGGCGTAAATCGCGAGCGAAAGGAGTGGAACCACGCACAGGTTCGCGATAAAAAAGTAGGTAGGGAAACTGCCGAAATGGTATAATACGAGCGGGAACACGCCTAACTGGGCCGAGAGCGATACGGTAGAGAGATCCCAGAGGTAACGCGATACGCGCCCTTTGGGCAGGTAGAGCCGACCTATTTTCGGCTGAAAAAAAAGAATCGCGAATACCGCCATAAAGCTCATCTGAAAGCTTAAATCGATGAGGCTGAAAGGGCGTAAGAGAAGCAGGAAAAAAGCAGCACCGGCCAGCGTGTTATACGTGAACCCTGCCCGGTTCCATGCCTGCCCGAGGCAGTAAATGGTGAGCATGAAGGCTGCTCTTATCACCGGCGCTGACATTCCCGCTATCATGGCGTAACACCATAGAGCGATAATAACTAAAAATTGGCGGATCGCGTATCGTCGCCCTCTCCGGCCCAGGAATGAAAACAGGAAGTTGATGATCATGTAAATTATTCCCACGTGAAGGCCACTGACTGCCAATACATGGGCGGTACCGGAGGCCCGAAAAGCTTCCTGTAGATCGTCCGAGAGGTAAGCTTTATAACCTAACGTGACGGCAGTAATGAAAGCATGCGCGTCCGGATCCAGCTGAAACGATCGATAGAAATCCAGCATCACGGCCCGGCAACGTTGCGACAAGATGGATAGGCTCAAATGCTGCCTGCCTGTTTTGTGCCACGCCGTCCCCGGCACGTAGGCGGAGCCGGAGAACCCTTTTATTCTCATGAATCGGACGTAGTCGAAATCATCCGGGTTCCCGAAGTTTTGAAACGGTTGCATTGTAGCCCGAAAAAGCAACTCATCGCCGGGTACCAAGGAGCGTGCCTCATCGGTTTGTTGAAGGTAAAGGATGACCCGTTTTTTCACGGGAAAGCGGGTTTTAACGTGGCAGGCTATCGAACGAGGCTTTGTCTCCGGGATATCCAAGAGGGTGCCCACGAAATAGTGTTCCTCCCTTGGGAAATCCGGGTACACCTTCTGCTCCTCCAACCGGTATTGTAGGGCGGCCAATGAAAAGAGAAAGAGAAAAAGACCACCCCCGAAAAGCCATCGCGAATTATAGCGTTGCTCTTCTTTCACGAAAAAGGAAAAGAGCATCAGTAACGCGCCAACGAAGCCAAAAGGGATCGAGTGGATGGCTTGCCATGGCAAGATCATAGCCGTCGCTATTCCGGCAACGACTGGCAATAAAAGGCGTGAAAAAGGTGTTTTCCCGATCAAAATATCTCTCCGGCTTGTACCGGTATAAAATTACAATGCTTTAAGGCCCCGAATTGCTTCCTCGGGATCATCGGACGAGAAGATGTAACTTCCGGCCACCAGCACGTCGGCACCGGCATCCACGAGCTTCCTCCCCGTTTGGAGATTGACCCCGCCATCTACTTGTATCAGCGTTTTTAGGCCTCGCTCCTCGATCATTTTCTTCAAGCGGGCTACTTTTCCCAACGTCTGTTCGATAAACTGCTGCCCGCCAAACCCAGGATTGACCGACATAAGGAGCACCATATCGAGTTCCGATAGTATATCTTCCAATACTGAAACGGGTGTATGAGGATTGAGTGTTACCGCCGGTTTCATTCCCTTCCCGCGAATTTGTTGAACTACCCGGTGAAGGTGCGGGCATACTTCGTAGTGCACGTTCATGAAGGTAGAGCCTGTAGCAGCTACTTCTTCGGTGAACTTCTCGGGTTGTACGATCATCAGATGGGTATCCAGCGGTTTCTGGGTTACCCCTTTTAAAAGGTTGGTTACCGCGAAGCCAAAAGAGAGGTTGGGCACAAAAATACCATCCATGATATCCAAATGAATCCAATCCGCCTCGCTGCGGTTTAGCATATAGATATCTCTCTCCAGGTTCAAAAAATCTGCCGCCAACAACGACGGTGCCACGATAGTGCTCATATTTTCAGTGTTTCTAGGGTGATTTTACTTCTGATCTCAAAGGTAGAAAAAATCTTCCTGCCTTGGAAATCGAAAGCCAATTTTCTCCCTTCTCGCCTGCAGATGTATCCTCGCGTCAAAAAAAACAATAAAAACGGAGGTTGTAAGCGCAATTTACATATCTTTGTCTCAGTTTAATGTTAAAAAAGAATCCAAATGAGAAAAGTAACCTGTCTTTTTATACTGAGCGTGTTGCTGCTCTCCTGCCAGACCAATTCCCGTTACACGATACAGGGTGTAGTGGAAAATAAATCGTTCGAGGGTAGCCCTGTTTACATGCAACAAATGACCGACGACGCGATGGTTACTACCGATACGACGGTAGTGCTCAATGGCACGTTCTCTTTTTCGGGAGTCGCGGATACAGCCGTATTGCGCTTTATCGCGCTGGATGAGTCAATTCAGCCGCAACAGGCGAACAGGGTGCCGGTACTTATTGAACCCGGAACGATCACCATCGCCTTTGATTCTCTCGTGACTGTAAGGGGAACAGCATCGAACAACGCCTATAGCGACCTGAGGGAACGGCAGCGGGAACTTAATATCTCCTTGCGCCAAATAGCGGAGCAGTACAATAGTGCACGGCAAGCAGGAACGATGAGCGAGACGACGGAGGCGGAGATGCGCGGTGAATATGAGCGTATTCACGGAGAGTTGACGGAACTAAACCTCGACTATGCACGAAAAAACATGAACAACGAACTGGGGAGGCATCACTTTATGACTTCCTATTCGATGTTCGAGCCCGAACAACAACGCGAGCTCCTGGAGATGACCGACGATAATTTCAGGGCGAGAGATAATGTAAACCGGATTGTACGTCGACTCGATAACCTGGAAAACGTGGCCGTGGGTAAACCGTTTGTCGATCTCACGTTGAACGACACGGAGGGGAATAGCGTGTCGCTTTCTGATTACGCCGGGAAAGGAAAATACGTGCTAATCGATTTCTGGGCATCGTGGTGTGGACCTTGTCGCCGGGAGATGCCAAACGTGGTAGCAGCGTACGATAAATATAAATCAAAAGGGCTGGAGATCGTGGGCGTATCACTTGATCACACGCGGGAAGATTGGATCGCGGGAATAGGTGACTTGAACATGACGTGGCCACAAATGTCGGACCTGAAATATTGGGAAAGCCCGGTGGTTGAAACGTATGCCATCCGCGGGATTCCTCATACCGTTTTGCTGGATAAGGAGGGAGTTATTATCGAGAAAAATTTGACAGGTAACCGCCTGGATGAGAAGCTGGGCGAACTCATGCCTTAAAGTGCTTTTCAGAAAGGATAGTTACATGAAATTAACGAGCAGAGTCCCGATTTTTACATGGGGTATATTTCTTTTGTTCTCTTTCACGGGGTCAATTATCGCGCAAAATCGACCATTTACGGTTGTGATTGATCCCGGTCACGGGGGGCGTGATCCCGGTGCAGTAGGGGCTACGTCGAAGGAAAAAGACATTGTATTATCGGTAGGGCTTAAACTCGGTAAACTAATCAAGAACGAGCACCCGGATGTCAAGGTTTTGTTTACTCGTGAAAATGATCGATTCGTGGCGCTTAACCAGCGAGCTGAAATAGCCAACAGGGCGAGGGCCGATCTCTTTATATCGATTCATTGTAACGCGTTGGATCGACGCAGGGCATCGCCCCAAGGAGTGGAGACATTCGTTTTGGGGCTTCACCGGAGCAAGGACAACTTGGATGTCGCGAAAGCGGAAAACTCGGTGATCATGTACGAGGAAGATTACTCGCTAAAATACGAGGGCTTCAATCCCAACGAACCGGAGTCGTACATTATCTTTGAATTCATGGCCAACGAATTTCTCGACCAAAGCGTGAATTTTGCCACGATGGTGCAAAACCAACTGGTATCAAACTCAAAACGAGTCAACCGGAATGTACGTCAAGCCGGTTTCTTGGTGTTACGTGAAGTGGCCATGCCAAGTGTACTTATCGAGCTAGGATACATAAGTAATCGGCAGGAAGAGAATTACCTGAAGAGTGAAAGTGGCCAAGCTTCTCTTGCTGCCTCCATCTATAATGGGTTCAGGGAATACAAAAGAGAACAGGACAAGAAGAGCCACGTGTTCGATAGCAGTGGAACCGCCGTTTATTCGACAGATCGCTCACAAGGAAAAAGAGAGTATCGGATACAGTTTCTTACCTCTTCCCGAGAATACAGTAGCGGGGCAGCCGTATTCAAGGGTTTGCAGCCGGTGGATAACTACTACGAAGGATCGACCTATAAGTACACCTATGGTAGTACGGCGAGCCGAGAGGAGATCAATCGATCACTTCGAGAAGTTAAAAAAAAATTTAAAGACGCGTTTATCGTCGAGTTTGTCGATGGGCAGCGCGTGAAGTAATTCGTATGAAGAGTAATTTAAGCAGGAACGCGCTTATTGGATTGGCATTTATCGCCAGCCTGGTAATGATCTATTTCGGAATAAATTTCCTGAAAGGGATTAATATATTTAAAAAACAGAACCAGTACTACGCGGTGTTCGACGATGTGTCGAAACTACTTATCTCATCTCCTATATACGTGAAGGGATACCAGATCGGGTTGATCAATGAGATAAAGATGATCGATGCCGAACCGATGCGTTTCCTGGTGGGAATGAATCTCACGGAAGATTTACCAATTACCGAAGGAAGTTACTTGGAATACGGCATCGATATGTTCGGTGCTTCTACCGCGAACCTCGTTATCTCGCCCACGGGAAGTTATATGCAGTCGGGTGACACGCTCACGGGGACCCGCGAAACCGGTTTAATGCACGACGTTGCAGCAGTAATGCCCATGGCTGGTTCCCTTCTTACGCGGATCGACTCGGTGCTTTATTCTATAAACAGGCTGATGCAGAACCCGGCTTGGGAACAATCTATCGAGGGGATAGAAGGTACAATCAGCCGGTTGAATCGCTCCAGTGAAAGTTTGAACCGAATGATGACAGTGCTCGAAAGCGACCTCCCGGAAATTAGCAGGAATTTAAATACGGTAGCCGGAAATTTGAGTGAAATAAGCAGCGATTTGAACCAGTTGGATATGAAGAGCACATTTGCTTCGATCGACGAGACGGTGGACAATCTGCGATTGTTGACCCGAAAAATAAACAGCAACGATAACTCGTTAGGGCTACTTCTGAACGACTCCAAATTACACGATAGTTTAAACGTGACCATCGACGAAGCGGCCCGCCTCTTGGAGGATATTCGGTTGAACCCGGATCGGTATCTAACTATCCGAGTTAAGCTTTTCTGATTTCGTGTACAGATCCTGGCGGCAGGATGAAAAACCGCCAAATTAGATTCATTCTAAATAGGGAGCTCCTTGGAAATATCCGTGAAATCCTTTGTTTGAATGACTTTAAGGATAAAAAACGAAGAGGTGCGCAAATTTCGAGCCGAGCAAATCATTTTGCATATCCCATTGCTAATCAACCTTGTCAGGCTGTATGGTGATTGTTAATTGGCTTAACTTTAATTTGTTATGTCTATCCGATTGATAAATAGCATGGTTTTTGATCGAGAAACTGCTCGAAAAAAAGTTCATTTTTTTTTCTCGTTTTTTTTTTGAAAATTTGTATCCCATTTATCGTAGAGAAATAAGAAGAATTAAGAATTAAATGAAGAGTAACTGTCAGCATTTATGGAACAACTGCTTGAATGTCATTCGGGATAACATTCCTGAACCGGCGTTTAACACTTGGTTTGCTCCTATTGTTCCATTAAATTACACGGATCGTGTACTCACTATACAGGTTCCGAGTCAGTTTTTCTATGAATACCTGGAAGATAAATATCTCGACCTGATTCAGCAGACCCTCTATCGGGAGATTGGTGAAGGAACGATACTGAATTATCGTATATTGGTCGAAACGGAAAGCAATACGGCCGTGGAGCTCCGGGGGGAGAGCAAACAATATAGCCCGAGCCCGGTCGACAAAGGCATAAAGAAAAAGGTTTCTACCAAAGTACCGAGCCCTTTCGACAGAGTGGAGACGTCGGAGTTTGACTCGCAGATTAATTCGAAGTATACTTTCTCAAATTTTTTCGAGGGAGAAAGCAACCGGCTGGCCCGCACGGCCGCCGAGGCAGTAGCGATGAATCCCGCGAAAACGGCTTTTAACCCGTTGTTTATCCACGGGAACTCGGGAGTGGGAAAAACCCACCTCTGCCATGCCATTGGATCGAGCGTGCTGGAGCAATACCCGCGAAAAAAAGTACTCTATCTATCGGCTCATCTCTTTAAAGTGCAATACACCGACGCTAGAAGGTTTAACACGATTAACGATTTTATCAACTTCTACCAAAGTATCGATATACTGCTGATCGACGATATTCAAGAGCTGTCGGGGCTGGAGAAAACGCAGAATACATTTTTCCATATATTCAATCACTTGCATCAAAATAACAAGCAGCTCGTGATGACTTCCGACTGTGCGCCCATGGATATGCAGGGGGTGGAGGAGCGATTACTCACACGTTTCCGCTGGGGGCTCACTTCCCAACTGGAACGGCCAGATAAGGAGTTGAGGAAAACAATTCTCCAAAACAAGGTGCTTTCCGATGGGCTCTCTATCCCGGAAAACGTGATCGATTATATCGCGGAAAATGTTACCGAAAACGTGCGTGATCTCGAGGGGATCGTCGTTTCGTTGATGGCCCATTCCATTATAAACAATCGCGAAATCGACATGAACTTGGCGCGAAGAGTAATGGAGCAGAGCATCCGATTCGAGCGAAAGAAGGTGACGGTGCAGAAGATACAGGACACGGTATCGGAATATTTCAATGTGAAAAAAGAGCTGATTCAATCTCCTTCACGCAAGCGCGAGATCGTACAGGCCCGACAAGTGACCATGTATTTTATCAAGAAGCACACCGAGTTGTCGCTCTCTCAGATAGGGGTACAGGTAGGCAATCGCAACCATGCAACGGTATTGCACGCGTGCAACACGGTGAAGAACTATATCGATGTAGACAAAAATTTCCGATTCGACCTTGAAGAGATTGAGCGCATTTTAACATCCTGATTAATAGGTGTTGACTCTGTTTTAACCCTCGGTTATCAATATTTACTCGCTTGTGATATGGTGCTAGTGAATGAAATCCGTATATTCGCGGGTAGGATTCATAGCATATAAGAAATGAAAAATAGAGGTGACAGCATTTTAATTGTAATCTTGCTGTTTGTAACCGGGTCGCTTACCGCCCAAGTGCCCGAGGGATACTATGTACCTGCAAGCGGCAAACAAGGAACTGCGCTGAAAACAGCGCTTTACCATATTATCAAAGAACC
>JAAYTC010000004.1 GCA_012518155.1 Bacteroidales bacterium
ACCCCCAAGTGGAGTGGAAAGTGAATGTTCTCTTTATCCATCGTCGCCACCAGCAAACGCACCGCCTTCGTCATAAGCAGCGTGTTGGATGCCTTCATTGAGATCACGATATCGGTGAAGTTTTCGTCCATCGCGATACGCAAGTACTCCATGCACGATTCCACCATCCCCTCGGGCGTATCACCGTAACGCGTCATGATACGATCCGACAGTGACCCGTGGTTCACGCCAATACGTACGGCGGTGCCGTGCTCTTTACAAATTCGCAAGAAAGGGACAACCTTGGCTCGTATTTTTTCAAGTTCCAAGGTGTACTCCTCGTCGGTATACTCCACGTGCGCGAACGTTTTTTGTTTATCCACGTAGTTACCGGGATTAATACGCACTTTCTCGGCTATCGTAGCGGCCACTTCCGCGGCACGGGGGTTGAAGTGAATATCGGCCGACAGCGGAATGGTATATCCCTTGTCTCTTAATTGTTGATGGATCTCACGCAAGTTATTTGCTTCCCGCACACCCTGGGTTGTCAATCGAATAAGATCGGCACCCACAGCCACGATTCGTTCGCACTGCTCCACGCTGCCTTCGGTATCCAGTGTATTGGTGTTGGTCATTGTTTGTACAACGACCGGGTGATTTCCGCCCATGAAGAGATTGCCCACTCGTACATCTACTGTGGGCCGGCGATTATAATTAAAAAAATCCATCTTCTTTATTCTTCGAAATTAACAGTTTATCGCTACGGCATCGTTCAAAAAACTCCGATTACCTCTTCAAAGGTAACACTTCTATCCAATATCCGTCGGGATCAATGATAAAATAGAGTCCCATTTTATCGTTTTCGTAGCAAACAGCCCCCATCTCCTTATGGTATGCCCTTACCTCATCGTAGTCACCCTCAACCCTTAGGCAGAGATGTTGCTCGTTGTCCCCCATGTTATAGGGCCGATCCCAATCTCGCAGCCAAGTAAGTTCAAGGCTAAACCCGGTGACTCCATCTCCTAAAAAGACCAAGATAAAAGAACCATCCGAAGCCTCTTTCCTTCGTACCTCTTTAAGGCCAAGCGCCTTATCATAAAACTGAATACTCTTCTCTAGATCGAACACGTTGATATTGTAGTGGTCAAACCTCGCTTTTATCTCCATATGATTGAAATTTTAATTATTATATGCTTGTTGAATTGAAATATCCTTACTTCACCCCTGCTGTTATGCTTTCATGATCAAAGATACTATATTATAATGAAAATGATTGTCCTGGGTGGAATAACGACAGGTAGGTTACACCGTATTTGGCAGCGATGTCCTTGAACCGGTTGGCCGATTCGTACGCCTCGCCAAAATGCATGGGCAAAAAGTATTTCGTGTGAACACGCGATACAAATTGCTCGGCTCCCTTCATGTAATCTCTACCCAGTCTTGGATCAACAGGAAACATTGCAACGAAGAGGTCGTCGGTTTTCTCCGACAACAACTCCAGTTCACAAAGATAAGAATTTTCAAAGCCCAACGCCTCTTCCTTACTTACTTCTTCGTTCCAATGCCAATTATTTAAGTCGCCCGCGTGAAAAATAAGACGACCATCACACCCAATTAAAAACGAGCATCCCGCGTCTGTTGACCCGAAAGCCTTTAGTTGGATGCGGTGGTCCCGAAACGACTCCTCTTTTCGCAAAAAAAGCGCATCGTTAGCTTCTACCTTGCCACTCGTTAAAAGCTCGTCTGAGAAAAGATAGCGAATATTCCTTTTATTTTTTTTCCACGTCAGGATTTCCGGATTGAAATGGTCGGTATGCGAATGGGTACATAAAACATACAAATCTTCTTCTTTTTGAAGCAAGTACTCGGCGATCCACTTCCGTCCGTCCTCTCGTTTCGTATCTTTATAAAAGTCAATTAGAACCGAAAACTCGTCGAACTCTAACAAATAGCAGCTATGATATATATACGTGATTGTCATAATAAAACTCCCTATCATTAAAACAATCCCTCTTGGAAAAGTTCAACTTCCCTCACATAAAAATTGGTAAAACATCAAAATACCGAGCGTAAAGACTCACCACAGAATCCTTGCTTTCAGGCCGATTATTATAGTTCTTTTCTAAGCTAAGAAAAAAACAGGGTTGATTATTGGAAACAAAACGATTAATTGAAGTAAAACAGAAAAAAATGGGGAGTTACACCTCATTTTTCGTGTAAGTTTACATGAAATTGCAATATTTTTATTTTCTTTATAATCCAAAGCATGTTTCACAAAAAATTGAAAATCATGAAGAAGTATGTAGCAGAACTAGTCGGTACCATGGTACTGGTATTAATGGGTTGCGGTGCGGCAGTATTTGCCGGCGCGGGGCAGCCGTTTGATCCTGTAGGAACATTGGGTGTTGCTTTTGCTTTTGGCCTTTCGGTTGTTGCAATGGCTTACGCGATCGGTTCCATCTCGGGTTGTCACATCAACCCGGCTATCACGCTGGGCGTTTTCCTATCGGGTAGAATGAGTGGAAAAGACGCCGGCATGTATATGCTCTTTCAGGTTATCGGTGCCATTTTGGGTTCTTCCATCTTATGGTTCCTCGCGAAAGGCTCCGGTTCCACCACCACGCTTACCGGAGCAAATGGTTTTGGAGAGGGACAAATGGGAGTGGCTTTCGTGGCTGAAACCGTTTTCACTTTTATCTTTGTGCTGGTTGTCTTGGGCGTGACAGCTAAGAACGGGTTAAATAAGTTTGCCGGCTTAGCTATTGGTTTAGCACTCGTTTTAGTGCATATTGTTTGTATTCCCATTACCGGCACTTCGGTAAACCCCGCCCGTAGCATAGGACCGGCCCTATTTGAAGGAGGTGCGGCATTAACCCAGCTTTGGCTATTCATCGCTGCTCCTTTATTGGGTGCGGCCATTGCGGCCATTGTATGGAAAGG
>JAAYTC010000194.1 GCA_012518155.1 Bacteroidales bacterium
GGGAACGAGAAGCAACTGCCTTCGTCGATTAACGCCACGGGAAATCAGGCCTATCCTTTCGTGTTGAGCGATGGGCTCACGATCTACTTCGCGTCTACCGGGCACCAGTCGTTCGGGGGATACGACCTCTACGTGACTCGCTACAACTTGGCATCGGACACCTATCTCGTGCCCAACCAGTTGAACATGCCGTTCAACTCTCCTTTCAACGATTACCTGATGGCAATCGACGAGGAGAAAGGGGTCGGGTGGTTCGCTTCGGATCGTTTCCAACCGGCCGACTCCGTCTGCATTTATACCTTTATACCCAACCAACGGGTTACCTTAGTGGAAGCGGTAGAGATGGAGAGCGAAGAGGAGGAGATGAAGTATATGGCCCGGCGAGCCATGATCGCTTCGATCGCGGAATCGTGGAAGGAGAACAGCGATTACACGTCGTTGCGCCTCTCGGCACAACAAAAATCGGTGCAGGAACAGCAAGTGCGGGGCGACTTCGAGTTCGTGATCAACGATGGGGCCACTTACCGGATGCTTTCCGATTTCAAGAACGCCCAAGCCCGGTCGATCTTCTCGCAGGCTCAAGGATTAAAAAATCAATTGAACACCCTCCGTGAAACGCTCGCGGAGCAACGGGAACGGTTCGCGGCCGGTGATTCGGGAAATAGCGCGTTGCGAAGCTCCATCCTTCAATTGGAGGAACAAGAAGCAACGCTTCACAAAGAGATTGAGCGCCTGGAGATACAAGCACGTAACCAGGAGATAAGAAGCAGTGGACAAAACATTTAATTTATATTCAAAATATGACACTTAACCTCATTGTAGTAATTGCCGTGATAGTATTGGGTATACTTTTCATGCTTATTGAGATATTCCTGCTGCCCGGTATCAGTATCGCCGGTATCGCGGGGGCGATTTTCCTGATCGGGGGAATCGTGTACGCGTATATGTTCCTTGGTTCTACAGCGGGTAATATAACGCTGGCCGCGTCGGCCGTGGCCCTGGGAGGGACCTTCTACTGGCTTGTTAAATCGAAGTCGCTACGAAGAATTGCCCTCGAGACCAATATCGAAGACCGGGTGGACAACAGCCACCTGGCGAAAATCGCCGTGGGCGACACGGGCGTGGCACTCTCTCGCTTGAATCCCATCGGCCAAGTGCTGGTGAACGATATCGAGGTAGAGGGCAAATCGTACGACGGTGACTTCATCGACGAAGAGTCGGAGGTGGAGGTCGTGAAAGTAAAAACATATAATATTCTCGTCAAGAAAAAAGAAAACGAGTCAATTAGCAATTCAATAACATCCTAAAACAAAACCATTATGGATTTTTCATTTCCCTTGATTATTACGATTGCCGTAATCGTCATTTTCCTGTTGATATTTTTTCACTACGTGCCGTTTTTTCTATGGATCAACGCGCTGTCGGCAGGCGTCCGCATCTCGCTGGTGCAGCTCTTTTTGATGCGCCTACGCCGCGTGCCGCCCCACACCATCGTGTACGCGATGATCGAGGCACATAAAGCCGGGTTGAAAAATGTAACGCGCGACAACCTGGAAGCGCACTACCTCGCGGGGGGGCACGTGGAGAACGTGGTGCACGCGCTGGTATCGGCTTCGAAGGCCAATATTGAACTGACCTTTCAAATGGCCACGGCCATTGACCTCGCGGGCCGCGACGTGCTGGAAGCCGTGCGAATGTCAGTGAACCCGAAAGTGATCGATACCCCGCCCGTTTCAGCGGTGGCCATCGATGGTATACAGCTGATCGCCAAGGCAAGGGTAACCGTGCGGGCCAACATTAAACGTCTCGTGGGAGGGGCAGGAGAAGAGACCATCTTAGCGCGCGTGGGCGAGGGTATCGTCTCCTCGATCGGTTCCGCGGCGTCGCATAAATCGGTGCTCGAGAATCCCGACTCCATATCGAAAGTGGTATTGAGAAAGGGACTGGACGCGGGTACCGCCTTTGAAATCCTCTCCATCGATATCGCGGATATCGATATAGGTAAAAACATTGGCGCGGTACTGCAAATGGACCAAGCGCAGGCCGATAAGAACATCGCGCAGGCGAGGGCCGAAGAGCGTCGCGCCATGGCCATCGCCCTGGAGCAAGAGATGAAGGCCAAGGCACAGGAGGCACGCGCCAAGGTGATTGAAGCGGAGGCAGAGGTGCCCATCGCGATGGCCGAAGCATTCCGAAGCGGCAATTTAGGCATCATGGATTATTACCGGATGGAGAATATCAAAGCCGATACCGATATGAGGGACTCTATCGCACGTCCACAAGGAGGTAATAAAGAGAACAAGAAGTAACGTGACAACGTGATTTTTTAATAAACCAAGCTATGAGAATTATTCCCGAATCGGAATTGATCATTAATTCCGATGGAAGCGCGTTTCACCTTCACGTGAAGCCGGAACAGTTGTCCGACAAAATCGTGATGATGGGCGATCCCGGCAGGGTAGCTGTTACGGCCTCTTTCTTCGATGAGATCGAGGTCGACGTGCAAAGCCGCGAGTTCCACACCGTCACGGGTACTTACAAGGGAAAGCGAATCACGGCCCTCTCGCACGGGATCGGTACCGATAACATCGATATCGTGCTCACGGAGCTGGACGCGCTCGCGAACATCGACTTCAACACCCGCCGGGTGAAGAAGGAGTTCAAACAGCTGACCATGGTACGCGTAGGCACATCCGGGGGAATGCAGCCGCATTGCCCGGTAGGCTCCTACGTGGTGTCGGAAAAATCGCTCGGCTTTGATGGCCTCCTCCACTACTACGCGGGTTCGGCCCGAGTGCGTGAAGAGGAGTTCGAAGAAGCCTTCCAGCGCCACGTCAACTGGTCGCCCTTCCACTGTTCACCCTACGTGGTGAGCGCCGATGAGGAACTCGTGGATCGTATCGGACACGATATGATCCGCGGGGTCACCATCTCCGCCATTGGCTTTTATGGCCCGCAAGGCAGGCACGTGCGATTAGCACTCGCCGACCCCGAATTGAACAGCAAGATCGAATCGTTCAGGTTCGAAGAGCACTCCATCACCAATTACGAAATGGAGAGCTCTGCCATCGCGGGGCTTGCCAAAATGATGGGACATAAGGCAATGACCGTCTGCGCCATTATCGCTAACCGGGTGGCCCTTGAATCGAATGCCGACTACAAAGGCTCTACCGAAGACCTTATTAAAATTGTCTTGGACAGAATTTAAAGATTAAATCCACGACTTGTAATTCAAAACGTGGAGGCAAAGAGCTCCACGAACCAATAATAAAATAACCGTATGAAAAAAATTTCCACGCTCCTGTTGCTCGCGATTACCTTAACCGCGTTCGCGCAACAGAACCAACCACTGCCGGTGGACCCTAACGTGAGGACCGGCACACTCGAGAACGGGCTCACCTACTACATCCGCCATAACAAGTTGCCCGAAAACCGGGCCGACTTCTACATCGCGCAAAAGGTGGGGTCGATGCAAGAGGAAGATAATCAAGCCGGATTGGCTCACTTCCTGGAACATATGGCATTTAACGGGACTAAAAACTTTCCCGGGAAAACAATGCTCGATTACCTGCAAGACAACGGGATCAAGTTTGGCACCAACATTAACGCGTACACCTCGTTCGATGAAACGGTGTACTTCATGAGCAATATCCCTACCACCAACCAAAATCTGATGGATTCGGCACTTCTGGTGCTGCATGACTGGTCGAACGCTATCCTGCTGGAGGAGGACGAGCTGGAAAGCGAACGGGGTGTGATCCGCGAAGAGTGGCGTACCCGAGGAGGTGCCCAGCAACGCCTGTGGGATCAACTGCTCCCGAAAATGTACCCCGAGAGCAAGTACGCGCACCGTATGCCAATCGGTAGCATCGACGTGATTAATAACTTCAAACCGGAAGAGATTCGAGCCTATTACCACAAATGGTATCGCCCCGACCTGCAAGGGATCATCGTGGTGGGCGATTTCGATGCGGAGGAGATGGAACAAAAAGTGATTGAACTCTTCTCGCCTATCCCCCTGGAAGAGGAGAGAGCGGAACGGGTGTACTACCCGGTATCGGATAACGAAGAGCCTATCGTGGCCATCGCTACCGATAAAGAGGCACGTAACACGCAAATCATGGTGTTTTACAAGCACGATCCCATTCCCCAAGAGCTGCGAAACACGCAAGCGGGATACCTGTCAGAGTATATATTGAGCGCGGCATCTTCGATGATGAACCTTCGTTTCGCGGAGATCACCCAAAAACCGGACGCTCCTTTCACCAGCGCGTACGCGTACGATGGCGATTACTTCGTGGCCAAAACGAAGGACGCGTGGACAGTGATCGCGGGCAGCGCGGAAGATAAAATCGACGACGCGCTGGCAGCCGTAGTGAGAGAAACGGAGCGTGTTAGACAACACGGCTTCACCGCGGCCGAGTATGAAGTGGCTCGCACCAACATCATAAATCGTTACGAGGAGGCCTATAATAATAGAGACAAGCAACGAAACTCGTCCTATTCACAAGAATACGTGCGCGCGTTCACCGATGGAGAGCCCTTTCCGGGGATCGAGTTCGAGTATCAATTCATCCAATCCATCGCGCCACAGATACCGGTGGAAGCGGTCAACCAGACCCTCCTGCAGCTCTTGGGCGATGACAACATCGTGATCGCGGTGACCGGCCCCGAGAAAGAGGAGTTGACCTACCCTACTGAAGAGGAGCTGCTTGCTGTATTGGCAGGGGTGAAGACCGAAACCATCGAAGCATACGAGGGGGTGTCGATCGACGAACCACTCGTGGCGGAGCCGCCCGCGCCGGGGAAAATCACCCGCGTTGAAAGGGACGAGGCGATGGACGCTGCCGTGTGGACGCTTGAAAATGGCATGAAGGTGATCCTGAAAGAGACCGATTTTAAAGACGACCAGATAATGATGATCGCTGCCAGCACGGGGGGCTATTCACCTTTCGCGGAGGATGACCCGATCAACAGCCGGATGATGGGCTCCGTGATGTCGCTGGGAGGCGTGGGCAACTTTAGCGCGACCGACTTGCCGAAAGTGTTGGCAGGAAAAACGGCGTCCGCTCGCCCGGGAATCAACCTTACCACCCAGCTATTCAACGGTTCATCCTCTATTCGGGATTTCGAAACGATGCTTCAGCTGGTTTACCTCTACTTTACATCACCCCGGAAAGACGCGGAGGCTTTCCAATCGTTTATACAGCGCAGCGAGATTCAACTTCGTAACCAAGAAGCGGAGCCGATGGTCGCGTTCAGCGACTCGGTTACCCACGCTATTTATGGCGATAACCCGCTGACGGGAAGAACGAAGGCCGACGATCTGAAGAAAATCGACTACAACCGCGTAATGGAGATGTACGCGCAACAATTTAGCAACCCGGGCAGCTTCGTCTTTACCTTCGTGGGAAATATCGATGAAGAAAAGGTGCGCCCCGTGATCGAGCAATACCTTGCTTCGTTACCGGGACAACCCGAAGAGGGCGAATTCACGAAGGTGCCAATGGAGTTCCAAGCAGGGGCTTCTGAAAATATTTTCCAGCGTGCCATGCAGAATCCCAAAGCCTCGGTATTCAACGTGGTAGCCGGCAACATGGAACGCACCCTCGAGAACCAGATCCGTATGAACATGCTCAACCAGATCTTATCCATCGTGTACACCGAGAAGGTACGCGAAGAGGAAGGGGGAACCTACGGGGTGCGCACGGGGGGCTCTATCTCGCGTTACCCGGAAGGACAAACCATCTTGCAGATCACCTTCGACACCGACCCGGAGTTAATGCAGCACTTGAACCAAATAGTGATCAACGAGCTGCACGCCATCGCTACCGATGGTCCGCGTGAGGACGATTTCAGCAAGGTAAAGGAGTACATGAACAAGAGCCACGACGAGAACTTGAAAGAGAACAGCTACTGGCTGAGTACCCTTAACCATAAATATTTCTACGGAGAGGATACTCATTCAGACTACCTGAAGACGGTGAACGCGGTTACGCGCGAAGATATACGGGAGTTCGTGGCAAACTTGCTCGGCCAAGGCAACTTGAAGACCGTGGTAATGATGCCGGAAACAGAATAGGCTCTTCAGAGGTAAGAGATTGATCGGACTGAAAAAAGCCCCTGTCGGAATACCGGCAAGGGCTTTTTTATTGATGCCTCTTTTTTCAAGCTTTCTCGGGCGTGTGCTTGTATTTGAATAAAATCGCGAAGAGAATGGTGACCACGAGCGCGTAGCCGGCAAAAACAAACCAGACCGACGACCAATCGCCAATCATGAGCGACTTCGCCTCCCCGTTCACCATCACCTCCTGCCAACTGGTAAATTGATTCACGACCCATTGCGCGCCGAGGGTGCCCACCGTGGCACCGATACCGTTGGTCATTAGCATGAACATGCCTTGCGCGCTGGAACGAATATGATGGGGAGTCTCCTTATCCACGAACAGCGATCCCGACACGTTGAAGAAATCGAACGCCACGCCATAAACGAGCATCGAGAGAATAAGCAACCAAGCCCCGCTGCCCGGGTTGCCTAAGCCAAAAAAGCCAAAGCGCAGCACCCAAGCAACCATCGCGATCAAGATTACATTTTTGATCCCGTATCGCTTTAAGAAAAAGGGAATAAGCAAGATACAGAGTGCTTCGGATATCTGCGAAAGCGAGATAAGGATATTGGAGTGTTGCACCCCGAAGGTGTTCGCGTAGTGTGGATCGGCTTCGAAGCTCGCGATAAAGGGATTGGCAAATCCATTGGTGATCTGCAAAGAAACACCCAACAACATCGAGAAAATAAAAAAGAGGGCCATTTTTCGCTCCTTAAAAAGCTTGAATGCATCCAACCCCAGTGCTTGAAACAGTGTTTTGTCACGCGTATCGGTGCTGACGGGGCAGTTGGGCAACGTGAATGCATACCCCCCTAAGAGAAGGCCGATAAGCGCGCTCATCACGAATTGCATCGCGGTGGTCTGAAATCCCAGGATATCCACGAGCCACATGGTACATATGAAACCAATGGTCCCGAAGACACGGATGGGGGGGAAAGACTTCACGGTATCCATGCCTCCCCTTTCCAAGATAGTGTAGGCAACCGAGTTAGAGAGAGCCAGCGTGGGCATGTAAAAAGCTACCGAAAAGGTGTAGAGCGTGAAAAACACCGAGAACGACACCCCCTCGCCGGCGTTTAATCCGTAGAGTCCGGCGGATAGCATAAAGGCGGCGGCCAACAGATGGCACATGCCCAGCAGCTTTTGAGCCGGGATCCACCGGTCGGCAATAATTCCGACCAAGGCGGGCATGAAAATGGAAACAATGCCTTGTACCGAATAAAAGATTCCAATGTGCGCCCCCAACCCGGCAGGACCCAGGTAGCGGGACATGGAAGTGAGGTACGCCCCCCAGACCGCGAACTGGAGGAAATTCATAACGATGAGACGAAGCTTTATTGACATAGGTATATTCGATTATCATACTGTTTTATCGCTGTAACCATGGCGCGGGGTTGAGCTTATTGGTTTTTTGCCACAACTGGAAATGCATGGTCGACACCCCCGTATCGGGATCGGTAAAGATGCGGCCTAACGACTGGCCGGCGGTCACCTTATCTCCCTGCTTCACGAACAGGTCGTATATATTGGCATAGAACGTGTAATAATCGCCGTGACGCACGATTACGCACGTATTTGAGCCGGGGAACGAGAACACTTTCGACACCTCTCCATCGAATACCGACCGGATGTTGGCACCTTGTTGCGCTTGTATATCAATCCCGTTACTGTTGGTGGTAATATTCCACTCGGAGTGCCGCTTGTTCCCAAAGGTTCCCACGATAGAAGCGGTACCCGTTACAGGCATGGGCAATCGTCCCTTGTTGGCGGCGAAATTTTTTGAAAGATTGAACGACTCCGCGGAAGCCGTGCTCGCCCCTGCTTCGATCCGGGGGCCCGGTGCCGCACGATCGGTGGCAGTTTCTTCCCTCGCGGCCGTTTCGGCTGTTTCGGATTTCTCGGTACGCTCCGTCTCCTTTTCGCCTCGTGCTTCAGCTATTTTTCGTCGCTCCGCCTCTTCGGCACGACGTCGTGCTTCAGCTTCGCGCTCCTGCCTCGCCACCTCTTCCGCGATCAATTTCTCGATCTGGGAATTCAGTTGATTCGCTTGTTGCTGTTTCTCACGCAATACTCGTTGAAGCTGGCGCTCTTGTCCCCGTGCCTGCTCCACCTCCGTCTGGTGGGTTTTTTCTTCACCGCGGAGCTTCTCTTGCTCTGCTTGGAGCGACGACAGGGCCTGTTCTTTCTCGACTTTCGCCAGGGCGAGTGCCTCTTTTTTTCGGCTTATTTCTTCGTTCTGCTGTTTTATTTCGTCCGCCTGCGACCGTTGCCATTTGGAGTACTCCCTCAGGTACTGCATCCTTCGGAGCGATTCACCGAGCGACTGCCCCGACAAGATAAACAGAAGTTTATTCTGACTAAATTTTTGGTTCAGCATTCCTTGGATAGCGTTCGCGTAATTATCTTGCTTCTGCTTCAGCTCCTTGTTGAGCCGCACGATCTCGCTTTCCAATCGCGCCTCCTCCTTTCGCAGTGCTTCAATCTCCTCCCTCTGTACGTTAATCAATTCCCTGCGCGAAGCGATCTGCTTATTGATAAGATTTATGCGATCGAGAATGGTGCTGGTATGTTTTCTCACGTCCAAGTAGAGACGGTTCGTGTTCCGGATCTCTTCTTGCAAGGCTTGCTGTTGTTTCTGTAACGCTTCTATGCGCGCGTTCTGCGAGTTCGCGCCCGTGGCAATAACTACAAGCAGCAATATGAGCGTCACCTTTTTCATTGGCTTGGCGCGATAATTTTTATTATTTCAGAGACAGATGTTTCCGTGTAACTGTTGGGCACTTGCATCGACAGCTGTATGGGCTCGTTGATTACGATATCAGAAAAAAGCAACTCTGTGTGAATCTTCCTATTCGCGGAAGCAATCGACGCGTTCATTTTGTGCGGAAAGGTGCTCTGGTCGAGCACGGCAAAGTTACCATAGCTCCACTGTAGCGAGTATTTTTCTTTTGGTTGCATAAGGTGAGTAAAAGTGATACGATCATCCCCATCCACGGTGAAAGAGTACTCGATCCCCGATTCAATATCTTCTGTAGTCAGGTAATAGTTCCTGTTGGAAGTACGGGTGTAGGAGAATTTTCGATAATCGGTAGGCTCTACGCTCTCTTTACCAGAAACAAAAAGGGCATTGGTAAAAACAGATTGCAAGGTATAATAATCAAAGCCAACCGGATAATGTTCCTTCAAGGAAGCAATTGATTCTTTCACGTAACGCTTATTCATACGATCGAGGAATAACATGGTGTCAGGATCAATATAGATACGAAACATCTCCACTCCGAACAAGGGTTGTATCGATACCTGCAACGCACTGTCCTTCACGATACGGATATTGGCTCGAGAGCTCAACGAGCGGGTACCACTCGTGAGACTCATGTTCAAACGCGCGGAAAAAGTGTTGTACGAAAAGCTTTCAGTAAGAATATCACGGAAAAGTGCATCGTGGTTCTTTTCTTCCACTGGCGTAGAGGAATAGACAATCCGTTGCTTTGATTTACATCCCGAGAAAGTTAGCCCCAGCAGGATAAAAAACAATATCAGATAGTTGATTCGTGAAATAGTCATAGTTTTACAAAAATGTGCCATACAAGTATTCTTATTCCATCTCCCCGGTTTCGATTTTGCGGAGCAACTCTTCCGAGTCGCCACCGAGCTCTTGGGCTTTTAACCACTGCTTTTTTGCCTCTTCCGGGTTGCCTGTCCGGAAAAGCACGTCGCCATAATGTTCGTACACCTCTGCCGAGGGATTTTCTTCACTATACTCGATGGCCCTTTCGATGTATATTTTTGCCATCGTGTAGGAACCTTGCACGAACATTACCCAACCATACGTGTCGAGATAGGTCGGATTTAGTGGTTCCGCTTTTATGGTGATTCCACTCATCTGCTCCGCCTTGTCGAGATCCCGCTTTTCAAGAGACAAGTAATAGCTGTAATTGTTTAATATGGGAAGATTTTGCGGGTTGAGTTGCAACGCCCTTTCGTAGCTTTGAAACGCTTCGTCGGCATTTCCCAAGAAATAGTTCAGGTCGGCTATCTGCCCATGGAAGTCCGACTCCACGAGGGGATTCGGGATAATGGAATTTTCAAGTCCTTCCTCGAAAACTTGCAATGCCTTTTCGTGTTGACCCAGCTGATAGTGGGATGCCCCCAAGTAAAAATAAAACTGGGGCTCTTCCGGCAGATGCTTCAATGCTTCGGTAGTCACTTCCACGACCTTATCGAGATCTTCGTCGGGTAGAGCCACGCGAAGTATCTGTTCATAGCCTCGCGGATCGGCGGGGTTCGCGGCCGTGAATCTTTCAAACTGTTCCATGGCCGCCTCTTTATTTTCTTGGAGCAGAAGCACGTTTCCATAAATCAGGTTTAGCTGCGTATTATTGGGATACTGCTCGAATAGTGCTTCAAACAGCGTGTTCGCTTGTGTCAACTCCTGCTTTGTCTGCTGCAGGATTGCCAAGTAGCGGGTAAGGAGCTGGAGCTTAGTGTCCACGTCCATCGCGGTGCCGGTGATCGCTTTCTGCAGTTCCTCCTGAGCCGCTTTCCTGTTATTGGTTTTCTCGTAATAGTTCACCATGGCCAACACGAGGGCCGGGAATTCCGAATCAATGGCTTTTGCTCTTTCCAGGTAACGAATGGCCTCCTCGTTCTGGTTATCTTCCATGTAGAGTTCTCCCATCAACACTAAATATCTCGGATCATCCGGGTTTTTTTCGATAATCTGCCGGATCTCATCGAACGCTTGCTCCTTCTCGTCCATCATCGAGTAGAGTCGAAACTTGTTCAAGGTGAGCACTTCCGAAATACCGGTCGATTTTTCCAATTCATTTAACGCCTTGATAGCTCTCTCGAGCTCACCATTATCGGCATAGGCATTTGCCAGTTCGAAATGGAGTTCCTGTTTTTCCGGGTAGAGCTCCAGCAACTGCTCGTAGATATCCACCACTTCTTGTTTCAACCCCAACTCTTTGCTTAACCCCGCGAGCATCATATTGTAATAGTAGTTGGGTGGATCGTAGTGGACTGCCTTTTTGAAAAAATCCAACGCTTTATTTTTCTCTTGCAGCACGTTGTAAAAGGTACCCAGTTCGATGAGCACGTTGGCATTGGTTGAATCAATCGAGTGGCAATGTCGGAGAAAATCCATCGCTTCGTCGTAGTTCCCCAGTGCTTTGGCATTCAGCGCGGCATAGAAGAAATAGTCGAACTTCCGGCGATCCTTCTCGTCGAGTACCGTCGCTTTACCCTGTTCCGATTCTACGGGCTCCTGCATTTCGTCTGCTGGAATCATTGAAATCTCAGCCCTCACCGGTGCTACGATAAATATCAGCGAGAGAAACAGTGAAGCGTAAAGCCACTTTGTATTTTTGTGTATGTACATACCTTTTTTTAATTACGGTACAAAATTGGTGTTTACAGCGCGCCCGTATGTCCAAAGCCGCCAGATCCTCTTCTCGTTTCATCCAAGCTGTTCACCTCTTCCCACTCTATCGTGGCATGCTGTGCCACGACCATTTGGCAAATTCGCTCCCCATCTTGGATCGTGAAATTTTCGTTAGAGAGGTTCACGAGGATCACCCTAATTTCGCCTCGATAATCGGAATCGATGGTTCCCGGAGAGTTAACAATGCTAATGCCATGCTTGATGGCCAGCCCACTGCGGGGCCTAATTTGCGCTTCATACCCTTCAGGAAGTTGAATGTGGATTCCCGTCGGCACAAGCGCCCTTTCAAGCGGTTTTAACACGATGGGCTGCTCCAGGCTGGCACGCAAGTCCATACCTGCTGCAGCAGCCGTGGCATATTCAGGCAACGAATGTCGGGAATTGTTCACTATTTTAATTCTCATGTGCGGTAGTCATATTTATTTGGTACTGCGAATTTATACAATTCCGAGGAATTAACAGTCGAATTGATGAAATTTAAGCCCTTAACCCCTTATTCTCGGGAAGAAATCGGAGAAGCGCGTTTCATTTGCGATGAAAAAACCATATCTTCGCGTATATGAGTGGACAAGACGACCTATTAGCAAGATTGAGGCAGACATTGGAAGAGCAGGGTATCGACTCGTTCCACATCCTTGAGGATCTCGTTCCGATTGAGGAGCAGATGGAGTATTTTCGATATTTTGACAGAATCCGCAGAGAAAACAGAGCCTTCGTCCGGGACGAAGAGGTAGCCCTTTTGTTTTCTCCCGAAGAGCCGGTAGAGCGTAAAAAGCGCAGTCTTATCCTCTTGGCATCTATTCCAGATGTAGGAGCCTATCGGTCGATTGAGACCTACCACAGTAGCCCGCTCGAACCCGAACTCAGCCACTGGGCATCCATGGCACTGGTGAGTAGCCGCATCGTGTTGAGTTCCGACCTGTCGGGTCAACAGCAGATATACATATCATCGGGACTGGGTGGGCAGGATAAGAAACTCCGGTTTTTTTCGCTTTTTACTACCATCGATCGGCAGCCATTAACCGATTTACAGAAAGAGATCGTGACCCGGGAGTTTACTTTCCAGCTGGAGAAAGCCGACGTGATTATCGAGAAGTTCGAGATCAAGGCGAATTACTTCACGATTCAGATACTCTTTGCTTTCGATAGCGACGCGCGATCGTGCCTCGATGCTGCCGTGAACGAATGCAACCAATACGGTAACTTCCTCGATAAAAAATTCTTGTTCACCAACGTGAAAGTATTGAGTGAAGCCGAGATTAATAACTTACTGGAGAAGAAATAACTTCGTATGCCGACCCGTAAAAAACGGTTCTTCATCTTCCTTCTTGCCGTGACTTGCACGGCAACCACCCTTTATGCCGATGATTTAAATATCCCGTTTATCCCCCCGGTCTACAATTACACCACCAGCCACTACCGGGCAAGCAACCAGAACTGGGCTATTGCCCAAGGAAACGACGGGGTACTCTATTTTGGAAACGACAACGGCTTGCTCAGCTTCGACGGCACCAATTGGCAACTTCACACCCTCCCGAACCGGCTTTCAGTGAAATCGATCCATATCGACACGATCCATGTACCGGAACGTATCTACGTGGGGTCGTTTGAGGAGTTCGGCTATTTCGAGCGCGACTCGACCCATCAGCTGGCCTATCACTCGTTAAAGAACCTCGCTTCCGACTACACCTTTCATAACGATGAGATATGGACCATCTACCCGTTTAAGGGCAGCATCTACTTTCAGTCGTTCTCGGCATTTTTCGAGTATGACGGACAGCGGGTAAACACGACCCGCCCATCGCCCGCGGTACTCTATTTTTTTCCTTTTGGTGACACCCTATACGCGCAGTTGATTAACAGCGATTTCTATCGCTTCGATGGAAGTGATTTTCACCAAGTGGTCTCCCGGGAACAACTGAATGACGATAACGTGGTGGCGGTATTGCCGCGGGGCGATGATTGCCTGTTGGTCACCTCCAAGAGCGGGCTTTACCTCTACTCGGAACAGACATCCTCTTTAACGAAATGGCGCACTCCTTTCGATAACGATCTGGAATCCCACAGCGTAAACCGGGCTCTTTTTACCGGAGACACCTATATTTTTGGCACCCTCAACAGCGGGCTGTTCGCCATGGATGTCGATGGAAGCATGAAGTGGCACGTGGAGCGCCATAACGGACTCAACAACAATACCGTGCTGGCACTGTTTCTCGATCGGGAACAAAATATTTGGGCGGCACTCGATAACGGAATCTCCAATATCCGGGTACACTCTCCCCTCTCCTTTTTTGAACCAACGGATATACAGGTGGGGTTGGTCGAGGACATCCTGGTTCACGATAATGCCCTCTATTTGGCTACCAACCAAGGAATATACCATTACTCCGACAACAACAAAGCCCTTGCACGGGTCCCCGATTTCGATATCCAATCGTGGTTTATTAAACGTTTCGGAGATCAAGTGTTCGTGGGCCATAATCAAGGCACTTCACTTTTACAGAATAATCGCGAGGTGCGTGTAGAGGGAGCCCGGACCGGGGGGATGGATATGAAAGAGGGGATGATACACGGGAAAAACATCCTGCTCGAATCCTCCTACACGTCACTCTATATCTACCTTAAAAACGAAACCGGAGCGTGGGCTTTCAGCCACCGCGTAGAAGGTTTTTCAGATTTAATTAAAAACATTGAGATCGATCACGCGGGCAACATCTGGGCCGATCACATGTATAAAGGGGTGTATCGATTGCGATTAGACGATGAGCTTCGAAATATCACTGAGTCGGAAAACTACCTTTCCCTCGACAGCATCGATAAGGTCCACGAGACACCGAGGAATCATCCCATCAGGGTAATGAAATTAAGAGGGAGGCTGGTTCTGTCTGACGGAAGCCATTTTTACACCTACGACGACCTGGAGCAAAAAATTGTTCCTTTTGAGTTGCTCAATAACGACTTGCCCGGCTTTGGAGACACGCACCGGATAGTTCCGATCAATGATCAGCTGTTCTGGTTTATTCGCAACACGGAGTACGCGTTGGTTTCCTTCAACGAGAATAGGTATACCCCTATCGACCGTGTAGCGTATAGCATACTTAACAACCCACCCAACGAAGGGCGTGCTAACGTGTATGTAACCGACAACGATGTATCGTTTCTATGTTTAAACGGAGGCATCGGCCAATACAATTTCCGGGAACAAGTGGAACAACCGGGCAGCAGCCTATCGATCGCGTCGATTGAAATTTACGACAGGAAAAGTGACAACACCTTTTATCTTGAGACGACAAAAGCAAGTACCCTTTCCTATAAACACAACCAAGTTGCATTCCATTTCGTCTATCCCGAGTTCTCTAAGAAAACGTTTCACGTGGAATGTATCCTGGAGGGATATGATAACCGGTGGATTCCTGCCAACGAGCAACTCGCCATTTTATACCAGAACCTGCCACCCGGCGAATACAACCTTAAAGCCAGAGTAGTGGACAGTTCACGAAATGAGTTATCGTCGCTTGCTTATTCGTTTCGTATAAAGAATCCATGGTATAAAACATGGTGGGCATACCTCTCTTATATTTTATTATTGTTACTTATCGCGGGACTTTTCATCAAAGCGCATATTCGCCGGATTGTGGAAAAGAAAAACAGGCTATTCGAAGAACAGGAAAAAAAGCGCGTAGCTCAAATAGACCGACAAGAACGGGAAATCACTTCGCTAAAAAATGACCGGCTTGAAGCCGACTTGGTTTATAAAGGTAAGCAGTTAGCCAGTGCCAGCATGATGATCATCAACCACTCGGAGTTTCTTAAAGGACTCCGGACTACCATCCAATCCCAAATCCTCAATGGCAAAATAAACCGGACCGAAGGAAACAACCTTTTAAATCAAATAAACAACAACATTACGGACGAAGCGGAATGGGACCGTTTTCAAGAGAACTTCGACCTGATTCATGAAAACTTTTTTCGAAGGTTAAAAGCCGAATACCCTTCGCTTACCCCTACCGATTTAAAATTATGTTCACTTCTCCGATTAAACTATACCACGAAAGAGATCGCGGAGATGCTTAACCTATCAGTAAGAGGTGTGGAGACTGCACGATACCGTCTGCGGAAGAAACTGGGACTAACAGAAACCGATAATTTGGTAAATTTTATGATCGAGTTCAAATAATGACTACCGCGTATATCAGAAGCAAAAAAACACATTGACCTATACTACAAATAATTAACTCAATCTGACGTAGTAAAATAGGGTACTTTAAAAGAATGTTATAAAACATAACGTAGAATCAAAGTGCCACTTTTTTTTGTTCTAAGGTAGATACGGACTTAATTTGTTCCGAAACTATTTTTTTAAATGAACATAAAAATGAAAATTCCATGAAGTTAAAGATTATTTCACTTTTCGTCGTGCTCTGTGGTTCATTGTCACTATGGGCACAAGGGCAAATAACCGTTTCTGGAACGGTTATTGAGGCATCTACCGGTGATCCGGCAATCGGTGTCACGGTATTAGAACAAGGCACAAACAACGGTACAGTAACCGATCTCGACGGTAATTATACCCTACCCGGTGTCGCGAGTAATGCCACGTTGGTGTTTAGCTATATCGGGATGAATACCGTGGAGGAGCCTGTAAACGGTCGGACTACCATCAACGTCACCCTTTCTGAAGATGTTCAAGCATTGGAAGAGGTGGTGGTTATCGGGTATGGTACCGCCAGAAGAATTGACCTTACCGGATCAATCGGTAGCGTAAGCGAGGATATTATCGCGAGGCAACCGGCACTGAATCCCCTGCAATCAGTACAAGGCAAGGTATCGGGCGTCAACATCATCAATAACGACGCCCCGGGCTCCACTCCCACCGTCGTTATTCGCGGCCTTGGCACCGCCTTGGGGGGGCGTGAACCGCTGTATATCGTGTATGGATTCCCGGTAACGGACATCCGGAACATTAGTGCTTCGGATATCGTATCAATGGACATACTGAAAGACGCGGCTTCTGCCTCTATCTACGGGGTACGTGCAGCCAACGGTGTGGTGCTTATCACCACCAAGAAAGGGCAAGCGGGGGCACCGCGTGTAGGGGTAGAATCCTACGTGGGGGTTAAAAACATCCTGAACAGGGTGCAGATGGCCAATCCTGAACAGTACATCGAGTACTACAACCAGAACCAAGAGACCCTCGCCAATCCGATTACTTTACAACCGGCTTCATCACAGCCCTATCGTACGGACTGGTACGACGAGCTGATCAGCGCGGGGCTGGTAACCAACAACTTGGTATCGGTGACCGGGGGGAGTGAAGCCGTCCGGTACTACGTGAGCTATAACTACTACGACGAAGATGGCCTGCTAAATGATCAAAATTACAGGAGATCCACCATCCGGAATAACAACGAATACTCCTTCTTCGACAACCGCCTCCGGTTGAACCAAACCCTCAATGTTTCCTATTCGTCGGAAGTAAAAAAACCGTACGGGGCATTCAACGAAGCGTATAGGCAGTCGCCCCTTGTCCCGGTACGTTACAACAACGACCGGTGGGGAAGGCCCTTCGTGAATACCACGACTGGAATCGTGAATTTCGAAGGTGCCCCGGGCGATGTTATCGGGTCACTGAACTCTATTGGAAACCCGGTCCATAACGTGGCGCGTACCAACGAAACGGAATCCGTGTTAACCCTGCAGGGAGGATTTGAAGCGGAGTTTCAGATAACCGATTTCTTAAAGGTGAACTCGCGTGTTGGAGGCACGAAGTACCAGCGAAAAAATAGGCAGTTCGTGGATATAAGGGACAACTGGTTAAGCACGGACCCGGTACGCACGCTGCAGGAGTTTGAACAGCTGAAAGAGGCCAATCCCACGACTACTACCTACGCGATCAACTCACTGCGCTTGAACGATAGCGAGACGTTCCGGTGGACATGGGAAGGGTTTGCCACCTTCAACAAGAGCTTCGACCGCCACAACTTAGAGGCGGTCGCGGGTTTGTCACGCGAAAAGTATGGAGTGGGAGTAACAAGCACCTTAACAGGGTATGAAGTCCCCCGAAGCTCGCAATACTGGAACCTCAGCATGGTATCGGGCGATTACGAGACAGAGGTCGCCCAGTTTGGATATACGCCCACGGCAATTGCCTCCTACTTTGGCCGTTTCCAGTACAACTACGACCACAAGTATTACCTCTCCGCGGTATTAAGGCGGGACGGTGCCAGCACCTTTAAACAGAACGAAGATTATTGGGGAACATTCCCTTCTATCGGTTTAGGATGGACGCTGACACAGGAAGAGTTCATGAGGGATGTTGATTTCTTGGATCACTTGAAATTGAAAGGGACTTGGGGTATGCTGGGGAATCATAATGTCCCCTTGAATATTTCCCAAGTGATTACCGACCCGGGCAGTGCCACCATGAATTACGTGTTTGGTGCGGACCAAAACTTGGTGTATGGAGCCACGTTCGGGACCCCGGCCATGGATTTAAGCTGGGAGGTAACCCGTGAATGGGGTGTAGGGATTGACTACACGTTACTGGATCAGCGGTTATCGGGTAGCTTAGACTATTACAACAAAACCAATACGAATGCCATTTTGCTGGTTAATCCGGTGTTAAATTCTACATTCGAACGTGAGTTTTATGACCACGGGGCCAAGGTGGTTAACCAAGGGATTGAATTCAGTATCGGGTGGAGCGACCGTTTTGCTAACGGCCTTTCCTACGAAATTGGGGCCAACTACTCCTACAACAAGAACCAGGTGCTCGAAGTTGAAGACACCTATAACGGTGCCATCGGGGGAAGCCTTGCCGACGGACAAATTTCGAAGCGTTTGCAGGAAGGACAACCGTTGTACGCGTGGTGGATGCTCGAAGCCGA
>JAAYTC010000195.1 GCA_012518155.1 Bacteroidales bacterium
CCGTGGAGAGATGCAGCACGTGAAGTTGACTGCCGTACTTGTCAGCTAATTCGACCGCCTCGGCAGAAGAGCGGTAACAGGCTTCAGCATCGCGAATCAGCGGGTGATATTTGACAGGGATCTCTTCTCCATATTTTGCACGGTACAAAGCCAGGTTTTCTTGGATAATCTCTTCGTTCTCGCAGTGAGTGGCGATCAATATATCTACTTCAGCAAATATTTCCTGTAGCGTCCGTTTGTCGTCGACCAACATATTCCCGGTGGAGGAGCCCATGAACACTTTCACACCACATACCTCTTTCTTGTTTACCCGTTTTAGTTCGGACAAGTTATCATTGGTCGCCCCAAGATAAAAGGAGAAGTTCGCCACCGACTTTGAGGCGGCCAATTCGAACTTCTTCTCCAGTTCGTCCAAGTTGGTTGTCTGCGGTTGGGTGTTGGGCATCTCCATGAAGGAGGTGACTCCTCCCGCTACCGCTGCCCGGCTTTCGGTGTAAAGGTCGCCTTTGTGTGTTAATCCGGGCTCTCGAAAATGCACCTGATCATCAATTGCACCCGGCATCAACCATAATCCGCGTGCATCCATCACTTCTCGGCATTGCTTGAAGTAGGATTCAGGCACATCGCCTCTAAACAGGCGCGTTATCCGATCTCTTTCTATTAAAACAGACCCTTCGTACGTTTCACCCTCGTTAATAATAGTGGCTCTATGAATCAGTATCATGGCTTACTCGCTAATTTGTTTCATTTTCGGTTTGATCTTCCCCCTAAGCTTTCTCCACCGAAGATCAATCACGCCAAAAAATGCCTCGCCGAAAATACTGCTATTCATCTTAGACGTTCCCAATCTGCGGTTCACGAAGATAACTGACACCTCCTTTATT
The DNA here is from genome assembly GCA_012518155.1 of Bacteroidales bacterium. Lineage (GTDB taxonomy): Bacteria > Bacteroidota > Bacteroidia > Bacteroidales > Dysgonomonadaceae > Proteiniphilum. Next base: position 885 of record JAAYTC010000195.1, read on the forward strand.
TTGAAACCTAACACGTGCGCGGTATATTTCATTTCAATCTGGAAAGCATATCCTTTGAACTTGATTTCATCGAGATTGATTGTTTCCAATACTTTCCTTCGGTAGCAGACAAAGCCTGCCGTGGTATCCCGCACGTGAAACCGTGTTACGAATCGCACGTATTTCGATGCAAAATAGGACATCAACACCCGTCCCATGGGCCAGTTCACCACGTTTACCCCCGTGGAGTAGCGAGAACCCACGGCGAGGTCGTAGCCTTCCTCATGGCAAGCAGCGTACAGCCGGGGAAGGTCGTGAGGATCGTGCGAAAAATCGGCGTCCATCTCGAAGATAAACTCGTAGGAACGAGACAAGGCCCACTTGAACCCATGGATATATGCCGTTCCCAAGCCCTGCTTGCCGGCCCTCTCTTCGATAAACAGTCGATCCTTGTATTCGCTATCCATCAACCGTTTAACAATTCCGGCCGTTCCATCCGGCGAATTATCATCAATAACGAGAATATGAAACGCTTTTTTCAGATTAAAAACCGCTCTGATGATGTTTTCGATGTTCTCTTTTTCGTTATACGTGGGTATAAGTACAATGCTGTCTGACATACAATGAATAATTCACAAAAGTTCGTTATTTTGGCTTGACGGAATAATTTTGTCTCAAAAGTACAGTTTTTCGGGTAGATATAAAAAATAACGAGTGATATTTTGCGGTTTCAATAATAATCCCTATCTTTGCAGTCCAATTAAGGAAAACAGATCGCGGAGTGGAGCAGTTGGTAGCTCGTTGGGCTCATAACCCAAAGGTCGTAAGTTCGAGTCTTACCTCCGCAACCTCAGGCTGGCAATATATTGCCGGCTTTTTTTA
>JAAYTC010000196.1 GCA_012518155.1 Bacteroidales bacterium
CATGGAAGGGAACATCATCCCCGAGAGCCAGTAGGTGAAAATCCCGGTTAGGACCGCTGTCAACAGCACGCCCACGGTAGCGAGTATTACCCCCGGCCACAACACCGGCTTGATCTCCGAGAATTTGGTGTCTAACCCACCCGAGAAGAGGATAATACACAAACAAATGGTACCTATGGTCTGCGCGGTCTGCACGTTCTGGAACTCCAGGCCGAAGCCGTCGGACCCGAAAATCATGCCCACTCCCAGGAAAAGCAACAACACGGGAACACCAAAACGGTGGCCCGCTTTCCCTACCAGCATGCTTATAAAAAACAAAACCGATCCTACAAGCAACATCAATTCTGTACTAATCTCCATTATCTAATACTTTTTGATTTGTTTTATTGATTAAGAATGACACGTTCACTATTCACGTTCAACCGGGCGGCTCGCCCCATGATTAGCGGAAAATTCAAGCGTGTGTGCCCCACCGGGAAGTGAAAGCAGACCGGGAAAGCATACTCGTCTACCGCTTCGCGGATCGATGCCAGTAGCGGGGCACGCATCTGGTCGTCCTCCTCGTAACCGGTAAACCGGCCAACAATCATTCCGCTGATCCGGTTGAACACCCCGGCAAGCTTGAGCTGGTAAATCATCCGGTCCACCCGGTAAGGCAACTCTCCGGTATCCTCGATGAAGAGGATCCCGCCCCGGGGGACCGGAGCATAGCGCGAACCGATGATGCCGCAGAAGACCGACAGGTTCCCGCCGAAGAGCCTTCCCCGCGCGACGCCATTCCGGTTCAAGGTTTCTCCCGGTGGCACGGGAATCGTGTAGTCTATCGGGTGTCCTGCCAGCACGCTTTTGGTATAGCGGACCGAGACGTCTTCGGCGCCCTCGCTCGAAAAGTGGGCTGCCATGGGGCCATGCACGGAAGCCACGCCGTGGTACTGCAGGGCGGCATGAAGCGCGGTGATGTCGCTATAGCCTACCACCCACTTGGGGTTTTTACGAATAGTGGAAAAATCGAGTTTCGAGAGAAGGTGCATCGTCCCGTATCCTCCTCGAGAACAAAGGACAAGCTTGGTGCCGGGATCGTCAAACGCCCGTTGCAGGTCTCCCAGCCTTTCGGCCACGGTCCCGCTAAACCGGCCCCTTTCGCCCAGGGCGTGCCCCGAAATTTCGGCCTGCAAGCCCCACCCTTCCAGCACGGTAGCCGTGCCTTCCACGATGTGGCGGTCTACCTTCCCCGCGGGGGAGAGGATTACCGCCTTATCGTTGCTTTTTAGCGAGGGGGGAAGTTTCACGTTGTTTATCGTTTTACAGGCCCTGCCGTGCCTACCCGCCATCACGGCAGGGGCATGCGCTTGACATCGTTATTAATTTGGTTGATTTCATCTCGCGCCGCTTGGTCGTCATCACGCGTCGATATTCGCGTAGGTGGCGTTTTCCTCGATGAACTCGCGGCGCGGCGCCACCTCTTCGCCCATCAGCATGGTGAAGATGATATCGGCATCGGCCGCATTCTCGATGGTTACCTGTTTCAGGGTACGGTGCTCGGGATTCATCGTGGTATCCCAGAGCTGCTCGGCATTCATCTCGCCAAGCCCCTTGTACCGCTGCGTATGCACCGCGTTCTCGTTGCCTTCGGCATACTTGTCAACAAATGCGCAGCGTTGCCGTTCATCGTAACAATACTCCTCGATTTTCCCCCTTTTCATAAGGTAGAGAGGCGGCGTGGCGATATAGACGTACCCTTTTTCGATAAGGGGACGCATGTAACGGAAGAAAAACGTGAGAATCAGCGTGTCGATATGGCTACCATCCACATCCGCATCCGTCATCAGGATTATCTTGTGATACCTCAGTTTCTCGATATTGAGCTCTTTGGAATCCTCTTCCGTTCCGATTGAAACACCCAGCGCGGTATAAATGTTCTTAATTTCGTCACTTTCCAGTACTTTATGAGGCATCGCTTTTTCCACGTTCAGAATTTTACCTCTCAAGGGCAAAATGGCTTGAAACATGCGGTCACGCCCCTGTTTGGCAGTTCCTCCCGCGGAATCACCCTCCACGAGGAAGATCTCGCTTTTCGCGGGATCTTTGCTCGTGCAATCGGCCAACTTGCCGGGAAGTCCAGCTCCCGAGAGGGGCGATTTTCGTTGCACCATCTCGCGTGCTTTACGGGCAGCTTGCCGGGCAGTAGCTGCCAAAATCACCTTCTCCACGATCACCTTTGCCTCCCTTGGATGCTCCTCGAGATAGTTTCTTAATGCTTCACCGATAGCCTGATCCACGGCACCCATCACATCACTGTTCCCGAGCTTGGTCTTGGTCTGCCCCTCGAACTGGGGCTCCGCCACCTTCACCGAAAGCACGGCAGTAATACCTTCACGGAAGTCATCTCCGCTAATCTCCACCTTCACCTTCTCGAGCATCTTAGAGTCCTCGGCATATTTTTTCAGCGTACGCGACAAGCCTCTCCTGAAACCGGTAAGATGCGTTCCACCCTCCACCGTGTTAATATTGTTCACGTACGAGAAAATATTCTCGTTGTACGTGTCGTTATAGGTCATCGCGATCTCAATGGGTATACCGTTTTTTTCAGTAACTATATGTATGGGATCCTGAATGAGCGAATCTTTATTTTTATCGATGTATCGAACAAACTCCTCGAGGCCGGTTTCGGAGTAAAAACGCTCCGTTTTAAAGCTGCCATCCTCCCGGGGCGACCGCTTGTCGGTGAGTGAAAGTGTTATGCCGGCGTTCAAGAAAGCCAACTCGCGAAGGCGGGTCGACAAAATATCGTAACGGTACTCCATTACCGTGAAAATCGAATCGTCGGGCTTGAACGTAACGATCGTACCCGTTTTGAGCGTTTCTCCCACGATCTGAAGATCGCTATATGGTCTCCCCTTCGAGTACTCTTGAACATGTATTTTACCGTTGCGATGAATCTCTGCTTTCAAGTAAATCGACAAAGCGTTCACCACCGATACCCCCACCCCGTGAAGTCCACCGGATACTTTATAAGTGCCTTTATCGAACTTACCCCCGGCGTGCAGCACGGTAAGCACTACTTCGAGAGCCGATTTTTTCTCCTTCTCGTGATAGTCCACGGGAATACCTCGCCCGTTATCCATTACGGTAATAGAGTTATCCTCGTTAATGATAACATCTATTTCGTCGCAATACCCGGCCAATGCCTCGTCGATGGAGTTGTCCACCACCTCGTACACCAAATGATGCAGCCCCTTCTCACTCACGTCGCCAATATACATGGCCGGACGTTTACGAACTGCTTCTAGCCCTTCGAGTACCTGGATATTTTGCGCGGAATAATTCCCTCCTCCCAATTTCTTTTCCTCTTCTGACATTATTTTATTTTTTTATTTTACGTCTCTATAAATTAACCAATTAGGGTTATTAATAAGGCTTGTATAAAACCGAACAAATGTACAAAAAAAACGCCTCTTTGCCAACCCTTTTTTGTTTTTTTTGAGCCATCCTGGAAGATGTTTTTTACAGAAAAATGCATCCAACGGTTATTATTTTCACGAGAAGGGTTTAGGTTAAAATAAATCACGTAAAAAAAGCCGAACCATCGGTCCGACTTCCTTTTAATATTCCATCCAAGAAACCAAAAAAACTAACTCAAGCTATTCACGTGAGCCGCTAATTTCGATTTCAGGTTATTGGCTTTATTCTGATGTATCACATTTTTTTTAGCCATCTTATCCAACATGGAGCAAACCTCTGGATACATCTTTTTGGCTTCCTCTTTCGAAGTGGTAGCACGTAGCTTACGAACCGCGTTTCGGGCGGTGCGCGATACATACCTGTTTGATAAACGACGAACCTTGGTTTGTCTTATTCTTTTTTTTGCTGATTTGTGATTTGCCATTTTGTTGACCTGTCTGTTATTATTGGTAGCCCATAGGGGAATCGAACCCCTCTTTCCAGAATGAAAATCTGGCGTCCTAACCGATAGACGAATGGGCCTTGTAGAGCGTGAACTCTGTTTATTTTCGCTTGCAAAAGAACTTGATCTCTGAATGCGGGTGCAAATATAGAATGTTTTTTTAAAAGCACAAAATATTTTCACGATTTTACCTGATATTATTTCGCGGGAAAGCATCATCTTATTAAATATCAAGTAAAAACACATTTTCCACCATTTAAAATTGGTTCTTAATTTTTTTTTGTCTAATTTTGCATCCCGAAAAAAGGAGCTTTAATTCATTCAAAGCTGGTTGAGTAAAGCCCATAATAGTAGCGAATAATAGTTTAGTCCCCACCATGCGTTTTACATCGTGCGTGTGGGGCAGTGTATTTGAAAAGTGTACTTGAAATATAATAAAGAACAATCATATGAAGAGAACATTTCAACCCTCTAACAGAAAGAGAAAAAACAAACACGGCTTTCGCAGCCGTATGGCAACAAAGAACGGGAGAAGGGTGCTGGCTTCTCGCCGTGCCAAAAGAAGAGCTAGATTATCGGTATCGGATGAATTCTGATATTGAACCTCTTAATTATTATAAAGACAGGAGCGTGGGGTACCAGGTTCCTGTTTTTTTTTGTAAATTTGCAAACGTGAAACTTGTTCTTTTACTTAAGCTATATATATGAGCAAAAAAAAATCTACAAAGTCGATATTCGGCAACAGCATCCTCAAAAATCTGGTAGCAATTATTGCCACCGGCGGCATCTTGATTGCCTTGGCTCTCATTTTCCTACACGTGTACACGCGACATGGGCATAACGTGGTGGTCCCCAACCTCGAAGGCCTCCAAGTTGAGGAGGCAGATATTATATTAAACGCCAAGGGAATACGTGCCGAGATAGTGGACTCTATTTACAGGGCCGACGCGGTACCGGGAGCAATCATCGACCAGACACCCAAGGCAGACAATAAAGTAAAGGAAGGGCGCTCCATTTATATCACGATATACTCCAAGAGTCCCCAGGAGGTAGCCGTACCCGGACTGGAAGATTTTTCCACGCGACAGGCGGTGGCACTATTGAACTCACTTGGATTCACACGGCTGACCATCGAAGAGGTTCCCTCCCAGTATTCCGGGTTGGTGCTTGCCGTGGAATATCGCGGAAAGCGCTTGGCACCGGAAGAAAAAATCCCCGCGGGATCGCCCTTACAACTCGTGGTTAGTAGCAGCGCGCTTGCCGATTCGTTGAATATCGACGATGAATATATCCTCACGCCAGGGACCGATAGGCGCGAGGAGGGACGAATTGATGACTCATTTTTCTAACTATTGATTTCGTGACAAAAGGTGATTGGGAGGAGAATGGCTATACGCGAGAAGAAGAGGAGGATGAGATCGTTGTAAACTATGGCGACGAAGATCCAAAATTCGAGCACTACCGGTTTGTAGCGGACAAAGGGCAAGGCTTGTTGCGCGTCGACAAGTTTCTGGCAGCCCGTATAGAGGGTATCTCACGCAATCGGATTCAACAAGCGGCGGATGCTAACTGTATCCTCGTGAACGACAATCCGGTTAAATCGAACTATAAGGTAAAACCTTTGGACGTGATATCCATCGTGATGGACCGGCCGAGACGCGAACTCGAGATCATCCCTCAAAACATCCCGCTTGACATCATACACGAAGATAACTCCCTGTTGGTTGTCAATAAACCTCCCGGTATGGTTGTACATCCCGGGCATGGCAACTACACCGATACGCTGGTAAATGCCTTAGCGTATCACCTGAACGGTGAACGGGAAATAAAAATGGATGATCCCCGCATGGGGCTGGTCCACCGCATCGATAAGGACACATCGGGACTCCTGTTAGTAGCCAAAACACCTGAAGCCAAAACACACTTGGCAGGCCAATTTTTCAGAAAAGAGACCAAACGTCTTTACGCGGCACTGGTGTGGGGCGATGTAACAGAGGAGGAAGGCACCATTGAAGCAAATATTGGGAGAGACCCGAAAGATCGCATGCTCATGCGAGTATTCATGGACGGTGAGCAGGGGAAAACGGCGATCACCCATTATAAAGTGTTGGAACGCTTTGGCTATGTAACCCTCGTACAGTGCCAGCTCGAAACAGGGCGCACCCATCAGATAAGGGTGCATATGAAGCATATCGGCCATACCCTGTTTAATGACGAGCGATACGGGGGTGACGATATTTTGAGGGGCACTCGCTTTGCTAAATATAAACAATTTGTTTACAACTGCTTTGCCCTGTGCCCCAGGCAGTGCCTTCATGCTCAAACGCTTGGATTCGTGCATCCGGAGACCGGGGAAGAGCTTTACTTCGAGAGCGAGATACCGAAGGATATGCAAGATGTAATCGATAAGTGGCGAAACTATCGCCGATCGGTATAATTGAAGCCCATGAAACATTTACAGGTCTCTGCTAAGCGGCATATATTTCATTATTAAACGTACCGAACGATCAGCGAGCGACAAAAAGTGTTACTATAATTAATTGACAAATGATCCGATGAAAAAGAACGTGGCAATAGTGTGGGGAGGGTACTCCTCCGAAATTGTGGTTTCCGAAAAAAGCGCGGAAGGCATCTACTCCTTTCTTGATACGGGTAGATACAACCTGTATAAGGTGAAAATCGATCGCCATTCATGGGAGGTGGAGTATCGCGGCAACCCCGTGCCAATTAATAAAAACGATTTCAGTTTTATCGTCGACGATGAAACTAAACGGTTCGACTTCGCTTACATCACTATACACGGAACTCCCGGTGAAGATGGTGTTCTTCAAGGCTATTTCGATATGCTGAGCATCCCCTACTCTAACTGCGGCGTACTTGCCTCGGCACTTACATTCAATAAATTTATCTGCAACAACTTTCTTAAGAATTTTGGCGTTGAGGTGGCCGAGTCGCTCGTGTTACGCGAAAATGACCCCTACCACCCCGAGGAAATTATTGCCAAACTGGGATTACCGGTCTTCGTGAAACCTAACATGGGTGGATCGAGCTTTGCAACGAACAAGGTAAAGGCTGCTACTGAACTACAAGGGGCTATCGAAGAGGCATTACAAGAAGCACCGGAAGTAATTATCGAGCGATTTATAGCGGGTACCGAGGTAACGTGTGGCTGCTTCGAATCTGATGAAGGGCTTGTGGCCCTCCCCCTTACTGAAGTGATCAGCTCCAACGAATTTTTCGACTACGACGCGAAATACAACGGTGAAGTCGAAGAGATAACGCCCGCTCGAATTCCCGAGGCAGTAACCCTTGCCATCCAAGAAGAAACGAAAAAAATTTATCGCTTAATTGGTGCGAAGGGAATCATCCGCACCGATTACATCCTACAGGGCGACAAACCCCTTCTGTTAGAAGTTAACACCACGCCGGGAATGACAGGCACCAGCTTTATACCTCAACAAGTAGAAGCGGGCGGCCTATCAATGGGCCGCGTGCTGTCGGACATCATCGAAAGAGAGTACAATAAATTATCCAATAAGGAGGAATAGATAAAATGACTACCCTAACCGAAACAAGCGACCGTTTTCATGACATTCGGCCTTTACTCGATAGCGAGGTGCCCGACACGATCACTCGGTTAATTGCCGATAAAGGATTTACACGTGCCGCCGAAACTATCGTGCAACCGCTTTCAGCTGAACAGTTCGCGGGAATGATGAGCCGCTGTAAGACGAAGCACGATTTTCAAGCGCACGTGGTATATCCCCTGGTAAAGCAATTGATAAAAAAAACCACGACCAGCCTGGATGGCTCTGGATGGGAAAACATAGAGCAAGATAACAGCTACCTCTTCATCTCAAACCACCGGGATATCGTGTTAGACGCCGCCTTTTTTAACATACTCCTCTTCGATCGGGAAATGGAAACCACCGAGATCGCGATCGGGGATAACTTGCTTATCTATCCATGGATCACGGATCTGGTGCGACTCAACAAAAGTTTTATCGTGAAACGCGGTGTATCGGTCCGTCAGATGCTGGAGGTATCGAAACACCTCTCCAATTATATCCATCACACGATAAACCAGCGCAAACAATCGATCTGGATCGCTCAACGAGAAGGAAGGGCCAAAGATTCAGACGATAAAACGCAAACGGGTCTCCTGAAAATGTTTACCCTGCACGACAGCTCGCATCCTCTTAAGGCTCTACAACAACTGCGCGTGGTACCATTATCGATCTCGTACGAGTATGACCCATGCGATTACCTGAAGGCCAAGGAGTACCAGCTTAAGCGTGATCAGCCGGACTACAAGAAAACGCAAGCCGATGATATCGAGAACATGGTTACAGGCATCAGTGGATACAAGGGGCGGGTATCTTTCCAATTGGGGAGATGTATCAATGACCGGCTGAACGATGTAACCCCCGATATAGGCCGGAACAGGGTGTTAGATGAAGCAGCTTCGCTCATCGATAACGAGATTTATCAAAACTACACCTTTTTCCCCATCAACTACATCGCGTACGACCGAATGAACAACACCACCCTGTTTTCGAAAGAGTACAGCGATGAAGATCAGAAAAATTTCGATATTTACTTGCAACAGCAAGTCGACAAAATAGACATAAGTGACAAAGACCTGGACTTCTTACGTGCCAAAATAATCGAGATGTACGGGAACACGGTTAAAAATCACTTGGAGTCAGTCGACAACAACGCGTAAAGGGCAATTGACATTAAGGTGACACACGAAAAAAGTATTCATTAGCAATGAGAAATGTGGCGATCGTTTTTCTGGTAGTATGCCTGTTCGCGACAAGCTGCATCGTAACAGGCTGCGATAAGGAACCTGAACGGATGGACGATTACCTGGTGGAATTTGCTACTCTATTAAAAGAGGGAAATTCCTACCGGTTTCGCATCGACAACGGGCGTCTGTTGATTCCGGTGAACGAAGAAAAGGTAAGTGGCACCCCCGATCAACGAGTGATAGTCAACTACGTTCCCCTACGGGGCGATTCTATCCGTATTAATTTTGTATCTCCTATTTTCACCGGGGCGATCGAGCCCGACGGTTTTCCGGAACAGTATATTAACGACCCCTTGAAAGTACAAAGCGTGTGGGTGAGCGGTGGCTACCTGAACCTGATCATGGAAATCGAGTATCACAGCCGGCCACATAGCATGAGGCTGTTCCGCGATCTCACTTCCCCCGATATTCATTTATACCTTGGTCATTCCAAAAACGACGATCCTCCCGGTGCCCCTCAAGTGATGCACGCCTCATTTTCGTTGGCCAATTTAAGGACGGAAAATGAGACATCAACGCTACCTTTTAAGCTTTCAATCAACACGTATAGCGGGGTACGTGTTTTTCAACTCGCGCTCGAGTTACCGTGAACAGGCATATTTTCAAGGAAAAGGAGGAATAGGCTCTTCATCAATCGTGAAATCGATGGGCAGCAAACATTTCACGTTCACATTCTCACCCCTGTTCTCGCCCGGAATCCACTTAGGCATCAGCCCCAGTACCCGTATCGCCTCCCTGTCCAGATCAGGATCAATTCCTTCAACCACCTCAATATTCGAAATAGACCCGTCCGCCGCCACGATAAACGAGCATAAAATGCGTCCTTCTATGCCCTCTTGCTTCGCCTTGACGGGATACCGCATATTGTGCGCTATAAACTTCCCTAATCCCTCCTCGCCATACGTGTAACGGGGCATTTGATCTACGATCGTGTAAATCACGTTATTTTCTATGAAATCGAGGTCAGTCTTCGCGTAAACATTCGTTCCCGGTGCTGCTGCACGGCCTCCTGTTCTCGCTACGGCGTTCTTGTTAAGTCTGAAATACATCGGAACGTAGGTCTCCGCGCGAACAATCTCCCCATTATGACGGGCCGGCCGCCACGGCGGCATCGCTTGCAGGATACGCAGTGCCTCGTCGTTCAGTAACGGGTCGGCACGGTGGATGATGTTGAAGTTAGAGAGCGTGCCGTCTTTTTCCACCACGAAGGTATAAACCACCAATCCTTGTTCATCCCTTTCCCTTGCATCGTCGGGATAAATCAGCGTGTTCGAAATAAAAGCATGCATTGCCGAGGTTCCACCCGTGTACATCGGGATTATGTCGGGGTTCTCGAATACTCGTTCACTACTCGAAATGGGAACCTCCTGAGCTTGAACTATTGATTGTTTCGTGAGAAGGCCGGCAGCAAATAACATGGCTGCCAATACCAAGAGAAATTTACGTAAATCCATGTAACTTTGTTGTTCTGAATGGTTGATTTTTATCGTAACGCGAATATACAAAAACCCTCCATTTCTACCAACCAAAACCGGTAAAGCTTCAAAACGAATGCCAGCTGCCTCCATTGTAAGCCTCGACTCCTTGACTTTTTAAAAATCTGGCGGCATACGCGCTTCGTGCTCCGCTTTCACACACCGCGACCACGGGAACACCTTTTTTAACCCGTTCCACCTGGCTCGTTAACACATCCAGCGGGATATTCACCGAACCGGACGCGTGGCCGGACTCGTATTCTTCTTTGGTGCGTACGTCCAACAAGAGAGCACCATTCTGTATTTTCTCCTTTAATTCAACGCTACCTGTAATCTTAAATAGTCTGCTTAATAACCCCATATTCTTGAATTTATCATTTACTGTTCATATACCTGCCTCACCTCTCCATCATCGCCTATCACCGGAAAAAGATCCCACTCGTCCGCGACGCCCTGTTCCTCCTGCTGTATACACGTGTAGGTTTTATACCCACCGGATAAGTTATAAACCTCTTTATATCCATGCTGCATCAGAATCCGTGCCGCGGTGTATCCCCTCAATCCCACCGCGCAGTAGACGTAAATTGATTTATCGACCGGGAGCTCGGGCAATCGCTTTCGAAGTTCATCCAACGGTATATTTACGGCACTTTCGATGTGCCCGGACTCGTACTCCTCAACGGTTCTAATATCTACAACCATCGCGTTGGGTGGTAAGTTTTTCATCTCTTGCCAATGGACAATCTTCACGTGCCCCACCAGAATATTTTCCGCGATAAAGCCGGCCATGTTCACCGGGTCTTTCGCCGAAGAAAAAGGCGGCGCGTACGCGTGCTCTATCTCTTGCAGGTCGTGTATGGTTCCCCCGTTACGGATCACCTGCGCCAGCAAATCAATCCGCTTGTCCACTCCATCGAAGCCGACCACCTGTGCTCCCAGTAGTTTACCATCGGGAACGAAATTAATCTTGATCGACAACGGCAACGCGTCGGGATAATATCCCGCGTGCGAACCGGCATGGCTAATGGAAGTGATGTAGTTTATCCCTTCTCGCGAGAGCAATCGTTCGGAAGCCCCGGCTGATGCGACCGACAGATCGAAAATCTTGGCTATCGACGTGCCGATAGTACCTTTGTAGGCCTTGGTGTTTCCCATGATAATGTTATCCGCGACGATTCTCGCCTGTTTGTTCGCCGGGCCCGCCAGCGGAATCAATGCCGGCTTTCCGGTCACGGGGTTTATCACCTCAACAGCGTCCCCCACCGCGTAAATATTCGGATCGGATGTCTGCATATAGTCATTCACCGAGATACCGCCCAAGCTACCGATCTTTAATCCCGCCTCTTTGGCCAGTGCCGTTTCCGGGCGCACCCCGATACTCAAGATCACCATATCGGTAGCGATCGTTTTCTCGCTCGCCGTTTGAACCAACAGGCGATCGCCCTCCGGTTCGAATGCCGTGACTGTCTCACTTAAAAGTAGATTTATACCTCGCGAGCGAAGGTACTGGTGCACCATCGTCGCCATGGGGTAATCCACGGTTCCCATCACCTGGTCGGCCTGCTCGATAACCGTGACTGTCAGACCGGCTTTCTTTAGGTTTTCGGCCATCTCCAACCCGATAAATCCAGCGCCCACGATCACCGCAGAAGCAGTAGCTTCTTGACCGTTGGATTCTCCCCTCTTTTTATCGACAGCCGATTTAATACGATCCATATCCGGCACGTTTCGTAGGGTATAGACATGCTCGCTATCGACTCCCTCTATTTTCGGTTTCACCGGCCTTGCCCCGGTCGACACGATCAACTTATCGTACTCCTCCGTATAGGTGATTCCGTTTAACCTGTCCTTCACTTTGACGGTTTTCTGAGCAGGGTCGATCGCGATCACCTCCGATAGAACCCGCGCATCGATTTCAAACCGGCTTTTGAAACCCTCGGGCGTTTGCAAGAACAGCTCCTCCCGGTGCTCTATCGTTCCCCCGATGTGATACGGAAGTCCGCAATTGGCGTACGACACATACGCGTCCTTCTCGAAAAGAACAATTTCCGCTTTCTCGTCCAGCCGCCTCAGCCGTGCGGCCGCGGTAGCCCCGCCGGCCACTCCTCCAATAATTACAATCTTCATATTCTTTGTTTTATTCTAGTTTCGTATGTATCCAAAAAAAGGTTTATTCCTTGGAAACGGCGATCAGTCGATCAAGAAGGGAATCCGCGTTAATATCGCGGGCACTCATCTCCTTCACCTTCTCTTTTCCGGCATCGGTCAGGGTAAAAAACATCTGCCGTTTATCGGCCACTCCCATCGCCCGAAATATCAATGCTTTCTCTTCCATGCCTTGAATGATGCGCGATACCCTCGAATTCGACAGCCCGATAAAATCTCGCAGCTCATTCGCCGACTTCGGTTTACCCTCTTTCAAGCAACAGAGCAGTGCTCCTTCGTTAATCGTCATTCCCGTTTGCTTCAAAAATTGCTTTTCGTACGCGTACAAGGCGATATACATATCTTTTATCTTGCAAATTTCTTCCATTACAAATAGTTGCTATTAGAAAATATACGCGAAGAAAGTACTTTCCTTTCATATCCACAAATGTTTTTCAAAAAAATGGTTTATTTCACTCTCCATTGCTTCTCGCAGTCGAAGCAGGTATAAGATTTTTGCCCCTGATCACATATGCTTCGTGGGCTTATATATCCAGATCCAAAACTATTTGAATATTATCCTTGACCAACTCAGACAATTCAACGGGGAGTACTCCAATCCTCTTTGTGAGCCTTCTATTATCAATTGCCCGAATCTGATCAATCATAATATCAGAGTCCTGAAGTACATTTGCAGTCCCTTTTTTTAAATGAACTCTTAAAATATCAGCACCTCTTTTAATATGGGTCGTTATCGGACAAACAATGGTCGAGGGGTGTGGAATCTTATTGAGTAAATCTGTTTGAATCACCAGCACCGGCCTTGTTTTACCAGACTCAGTTCCAATTTGTGAATTTAGGTCTGCAACCCATATCTCGAATTGTTTAACTGACATAATCAATATCCTCGAAATCCTTTAATACTGACATCGAATCGGTGCTTACTATACCGGATTCTATCCTCAATTTTTCTTCTATAATCTGTTTACGCTGCACTTTATTATAGAACTCAATAGCCTCGTTTATATATCGATTCCGCGGCTTTTTGACTCGGTCAAGAATCTCTTCCGTTTCCCTAAAAATAGCATCGTCCAGTTTTAATGATATATTCTTCATCGCTCATAATTTTAAATCTCAAAGGTATATCTTTTTAGTATATCAACCAAGCATATATGAACACATGGATGTTTTATTTCTGCAAAAAATGCCCCTTCGAAATGCATTAAAATAAGTCGATCATAAATATTTGCTTGAAATTCCGTATCTTTGCACCCCTAAAAGATTGTTTTAATGCAGAATATTCGAAATATAGCCATCATTGCCCACGTGGACCATGGTAAAACCACGCTGGTGGATAAAATGCTAATGGCAGGCCACCTTTTCAGAGACAACCAACATACCGATGATTTAATTCTCGACAATAACGACCTGGAACGGGAACGAGGCATCACCATATTATCCAAAAATGTATCCATCCAATATAACGGTACAAAAATTAATATTATCGACACTCCCGGTCACGCCGACTTCGGGGGCGAGGTGGAGCGGGTGCTGAACATGGCCGATGGGTGTCTGCTGGTAGTGGACGCGTTCGAGGGGCCCATGCCGCAAACTCGGTTCGTGCTGCAAAAAGCGTTGGAGATCGGACTAAAACCCATCTTGGTCATCAACAAGGTGGACAAACCCAACTGCCGCCCCGAGGAAGTACAAGAGAAGGTGTTCGACCTGATGTTCAGCCTCGATGCTACCGAAGAGCAGCTCGACTTCCCCACCCTGTACGGCTCGGCGAAGCAAGGTTGGATATCGGGAGATTGGAAAAAACCTTCCGACAATATTGTCCCCTTGCTCGACGCGATCGTTGAACATATCCCGAGCCCGGAAATAATGGAAGGAACCCCACAAATGTTGATCACTTCGCTCGACTACTCCAACTACGTGGGACGAATAGCGGTGGGACGAGTGCATCGAGGCACCATACTTCCCAACAAGGATTACGCGCTTTGCAAACGCGATGGCAGCATCAAAAAGATTCGGGTAAAAGAGGTCGACCTGTTCGAAGGACTGGGCCGAACCAAAGTAGAAAAAGTATCTTCCGGCGACATTTGCGCGCTGGTGGGGATCGAAGGATTCGAGATCGGAGATACAATCACCGACCTTGAGAATCCGGAACCATTAGACCCGATCGCGATCGACGAACCCACCATGTCGATGCTTTTCACCATTAACACCTCCCCGTTCTTCGGCAAGGACGGTAAATACGTTACATCGCGCCACATTCACGAGCGACTGTCGCGAGAATTGGATAAGAACTTGGCACTTCGTGTAGAAGAAACGGGTAACGCCGACTCGTGGATCGTGTACGGACGTGGAGTATTGCACCTCTCGGTATTGATTGAAACTATGCGGCGGGAAGGGTACGAACTACAAGTTGGCCAACCCCGTGTGATTATTAAAGATATCGATGGAGTAGAACACGAACCGATCGAACAACTCACGATAAATCTACCTGAAGAGTCTTCGAGCAAGGTCATCGATATCATTACACGACGCAAGGGGGAGCTCCTTACGATGGAGAATAAAGGCGATCGCATGCAGATGGAATTCACGATCCCATCGAGAGGAATCATCGGACTCAACAATACGCTGCTCACCCTCACCGCGGGCGAAGCTATCATGGCGCATCGCTTTTTGGAGTTCCAACCGTGGAAGGGTGTGATTGAAAAACGGCAAAACGGCTCCATCATCGCCGGTGAATCGGGCAACGCCTATGCTTATGCACTCGACAAGCTACAAGACCGGGGCCGGTTCTTCATCGAACCGCAAACCGACGTGTACGAAGGGCAGGTGGTAGGCGAAAATAACAGGGAAGGTGATCTGGTGGTTAATCTCACGAAGTCGAAAAAGCTGACCAACGTCCGGGCATCAGGAAGCGACGATAAAGCCCAATTGGCACCGCCCATCGTCTTCAGCCTTGAAGAGGCGCTGGAATATATCAAGGAAGATGAGTACGTGGAGGTCACGCCCAAACATACGAGGATCCGTAAGATCTTTTTGAACGAGAACGACC
The DNA here is from genome assembly GCA_012518155.1 of Bacteroidales bacterium. Classification (GTDB taxonomy): domain Bacteria; phylum Bacteroidota; class Bacteroidia; order Bacteroidales; family Dysgonomonadaceae; genus Proteiniphilum. Next base: position 15,405 of record JAAYTC010000196.1, read on the forward strand.
GCAAACGGGCTTCGAAAAAAGGGTGATAAGACCTCCCTCCGTGTTTTTCATGTACTCTTGGCTTTTACACTTTTGATTATCAACGGATGTTTCTTTTTGGGTCTTACGTTAAGGGTAATTCTCGTGAAGATAGTGATACCTTTGTCATGGAGATCGTCACTCACGGCAAAGAAATCACTTAATCAGGTAATAGCTCATACCACGAATTGTTTAATCGGCATAATCAATCAAGAATAGTCAACCACGAAAATTTTGTCAAAGGATAAGGAAGTAAAGAAAAGGGTCAGGTATTCGGCCTACCTCGAAGCAGTTCTTCTAGCAAGGCCACCTTTTCCTTCTCCGATTGAAACATCCGCTCGTACAGTTCCATTTTTTCATCATATAACTGGACGATTTTTTCAATGGGATTGTGTAAAGGGAAATTGTTAATGGAAGCGTTATCATTAAGAGACGCGTTATCTGAAAACGTGTTCGAGATAATCTGAACTGTTCCCTCGTCGGTAAAGTTCTTTATGGCTTCGGTGGGAATATTCATCGCGTTGGCTACCTTCTCCAATGTTTATTATCCAAGTCCTCTTTGTTCTCGAGTTTTGAGACCGACTGTTGGGTCAAATTCAGTCTTTCCGCCAAGTCTTCCTGTTTCACGCCTAAAGTCTCACGGAGGCGCTTCACATTGTACCCCAGATGCTCCTTTTATCTTGTGAGTTGTTTCCATTATTTCTTCTATCATGTATGAGGATAATTCCATCGTGATTCATTAATTAGCAAAATACAAAAACATTTCCACATGTTTTTTCACACCTTACGACTTCCATTTAGTTATTAACATCTAATCAATGAGTAGTAGCCATTCAAGCCTGAATTATTATTAAGTTTTGCCGAAAACAGATAAAGAAAACGGGACATTTACGTATTTTGAGGAACAATATGCGATTTTTGAAACACCCATTAATAGATCGATCATTATATTTGCGCTGTTCATTAACATATGTATAGTTTTACAAATAAAAGAAAGATAATATTACAATTAATGATTAACACTTACTGTATGGAAGAACCTTTATTAATGATTAACGAAATCAAATAAATATAATTAAGAAACATCTAATTTACGGGAATGATGGATTGCTATTCTTGTATTCGTGAGTCATTTCTTAAAAAAAACTCTTTTTGAAAACGTGAAATTGAGGTTTTCTCAAAAGAAGTAGTTCAAAAATAGGCCACGAGTTTTTATTGAAACATTAATCATCCCCAGGGAGTCAAGAATTAATATAAAAAAACGTCAAGAACCTTTAGAGTTTGACTTAATTATAGAACAAGCTAATTTACATAAATTATCAAAAATG
>JAAYTC010000197.1 GCA_012518155.1 Bacteroidales bacterium
CAAGATATCCTGCCTCGAGGAGATCGCCTGGAATAACGGTTGGATCACGGCAGATAAACTAGCTGAAATTGCCGAGCCCATGAAAAAGAACAGCTACGGGCAATACTTGCTAAATTTAATCAAGATTGAATAATTGATAAAAACCAACTGAAAAACAGACAAAACAATAAATAAGCAACAATATGAGTAAGGGAGCATTTCAGAGAAATATATTGATAACAGGTGGCGCCGGATTCATTGGCTCGCACGTGGTGCGACTGTTCGTTAACAACTACCCCGAGTACCGGATCATCAACCTTGATAAACTCACCTACGCGGGCAACTTGCAAAACTTGACTGACATCGAGGATAAACCCAATTACACCTTCGCGAGGGGCGATATCCGCGACGCCGAAATGCTGGCAGCGCTGTTCCGCGACTACTCGATCGACAGCGTGATCCACCTCGCCGCGGAGAGCCACGTCGACCGGAGCATTAAAGATCCCTTTACTTTCGCCGAGACCAACGTGATGGGTACCCTGGCTCTCCTCGAAACCGCTCGACGGTCGTGGCTCCCCTCCCCTGGTGGTGAGATCCGTGACGAGGCAGCACCTGCCCCCCTCTTCTATCATGTGTCAACCGACGAAGTGTATGGCGAGCTGGGGTTCGACAATACTCTCTTTACCGAAGAAACCCGCTACGATCCACACAGTCCCTACTCCGCCTCAAAAGCGGCGTCAGACCATTTCGTGCGGGCCTATCACGACACCTACGGACTTCCGGTGGTTATCTCTAACTGCTCCAACAACTACGGCCCCTACCAGTTCCCTGAAAAGCTCATCCCGCTTTTTATCAACAACATCCGGAACAAGAAGCCCCTCCCCGTGTATGGCAAAGGCGAGAACGTGCGCGATTGGCTCTACGTGGAAGACCATGCCCGCGCGATCGACCTCGTGTTCCACCGGGGCAAAGTGAGCGAAACCTACAACATCGGCGGCTTCAACGAGTGGAAAAACATCGATCTGATTAAAACCATGATCAAGGTGGCCGACCGTATATTGGGTAACCCCGAAGGCACGTCGCTGGAGCTCATTACCTACGTGACCGACCGCGCGGGGCACGACCTCCGCTACGCCATCGATGCCACCAAAATCCAGAAAGAACTGGGCTGGGAACCCTCGCTCCAGTTCGAGGAGGGCATCGAGAAAACCATCCGTTGGTACCTCGATAATCTCGAGTGGCTGGCCAACGTAACCAGCGGCGACTACCTCCACTATTACGAGCAAATGTACGGGGAGTAGTAGGATTCAGCATCCCCCCTTCTTATCGGTATAGGCATTAGTGAAGGTTTGTTCGAGTCGTTTTTAACACGGCTCGCCGATCACTGGTAAAATCAAGTGAAAACAGGCAAACCGCACGTACGCGTGGGAAAACAATTCATAAGTAAAACGGTACTGAAAAATAAAATATCTTGAAAAAAGGGCGTGAATTTCGTAAAATCATCTTATATTCGCGTATACGCGTGTAACTCTGTAAAAGAGGAACCTTTGGAAAATTCATTCGTAGTATCTTCCCCAAAATAATCACGGCAAGAAACAAGGGGAACGATTTTGGAAAGTTTATATTCACTTAAAAGAACTGAGGAGGGAGTATGTTTAAATTACTCAAGTATTTGTTGTTTTCGGGTAATAAGGCTGCCTACCGCTCTATCGCCCGCGAATTTCAGACCAATTCATTTCGCGTGTACCGCCTAGCACATGGAAAAAGAGCAAAAAGCAACAAAGATTACAAGATACTTAGAAGCTTGGAGCGGGAAGAAATTATTGAAGGCGTCTTACGTATGAATTAGCGGGGCAGCCCGGGCTATAAGGGCAGCCCGGGGTTATTAGTATTGTTTCTTCCCCCTCTTGTGGCCGTAGCCATACCCGTAACCATAGCCATACCCGTAACCATAGCCGCGGTGAAAGTCATTCACACCGTTCACTACCAGCATCATGTTCTTCAGTTTATTCTCTTCCATCAAGCTGTTAGCAAACCGGAGATTACCCTTGCTTGAATAGTCTGCCCGGCACACGTACACCGTGGCATCGGTCACCCTGCTCAACACCAGCGTATCGGTCACCTGTGCCGACGGGGCCGAGTCGATAAAAATATAATCAAACTCATCCTTCAGTTTATCGATCGCTTTATCCAGCGTGTCTCTCGAAAGCAACTCGGCAGGATTGGGCGGAATAGCACCGGCCGGCAACGCGTAAAGGTTCGGGTGCACGCCCGAGGGGACAATCAGCTCGTCGATATCCTTCTCGAATCCCGAGAGGTAACTGGTAACCCCATCCTTCGCCTCCAGCCCCAGGTATTCGCGTAACCTCGGAATCCGCAAGTCGAGTCCCAGCAGCAATACTTTTTTATCCAGTAAGGCAGTAGAGATTGCCATGTTGATCGCCATGAAGGTCTTCCCTTCGCCCGACACGGTAGAGGTAAACACCACCACCTTGTTTTCCGATCCCAGCGCGAGCAATAAGTTGGTACGCGCCATCCGGAATGCCTCATCAATCGGCCGGGTCTCATCCTCCATCACCGCGATGTTATCCTCTTCATCGTGAATCGGGATCTCGCCAAGCACCGGCACCTTCGTGATGCGGTCCACGTCGGCCCGTGTACGAATCCTGTATTGCAAGATATCCATCAGGTAGATAATCCCCGCGGGAATCAACACCCCCAGCATAAGCGCTGCCAGCAATAGGATCATGGTCCGCGGCGACACCTTGCTTTCGAGGATTGCCTCATCCAGCACCTTCGCGCTATTCGCGGTAGCCGCCAGTTGCAGCGCGTTCTCCTCCCGTTTCTGCAACAACATCAGGAAAAGGCTTGCCTTGATTTGCTGTTCCCGCGAAAGCTCCATGAACTCCCGCTCTTGTGTAGGCATACTCCCGATTCGTCCCCCGTAAATATTCGTCTGGTTACGCGCGTCGCGACGCTGAATATTCAGTCCCTGCTGCACGCTTTGGATCGATGAATTGATATTCTGCCGTAGACCGCTAATTTGTTCGTCCAGCCGTATCATCGCCGGGTTATCGTCCGTCATGCTCTGCGACAGCCGCTCTCGTTCCAGCACCAGCCGGTTATACTCGCTGGTGGTAGCCGCCAAAGTGGGATCTTCCAATCCCACGTTCGTCGGTATTGTTTTATTTTCGTTCGTCGGGTCGTTGATATACTCGTCCAGCGAGCTCACCACGTTCAGCTGCGTCTCCACCTGCACCAGTTGCTGCTCGTACTGGCTTCCCATCTGCATGCTCCGTTGCAAGTCCACCTGCAAGTCGGTCAACCCTTGGCTTCTTTTGTAATCCTCCACGTCGCGTTCCGCCTCGCTCAGTTCCTCGTTAATAATCAAGATCCGCTCGTTAATAAACGCCTGCGTGTTAAACGCCTCCATCTTGTTATCCTCGATGGTTTCGTTATTATACACCTCCACCAGCATGTTCAGGAAATCCTTTCCCTTCTCGGGGTACGGCGTGTTGATAGAAAGATCCAGCACCGAAGCCTGTCTCGAAGCCTGCTGGACCGAAAGGCTGTTCCGGTATTGCCTGATCACCGCATCGGGATATTGAATCACCACGTTCAGCTCCCTTCCGTTGCCTTCAACACCCGGCCTACGCGTGAAGCTGATATCGCCGTACGGCGTGTGAATTTGCGCGGGGAGCACGTTAAAAACCGTGTCCACCTCCATCTCGTCGAATATACCCGACACGCTCACCGTTCCCGCGTCGTGGTCCATCTTCATGGCAAACTCGATATTTTGTGTAAGGCTATCCAGCTTGCTTTGCACCATACTCACTATTATGGGGCTCTGTTTGTAGAGATCCGTGCTTTTGATTCTTCCTTCCACGATATACGAAGTATGCAAGTTCAGTCGATTAATCACGTTTCGGATCATAGAACGGCTCTGCAACACGAATATTTCATTCTCGAGGTTCGTCACTGTGCCCATTCCAGTAAGCGACATCATGTCTAAGCCCCCCAGACCCGGCTCGAAACGTTGGTTCCTGGCCTCTTTCAGGATGATGCTCGACGACACGTTATACACCGGCGTGGTGTACCGGAGGTATAAAAAAACGATCACCAACGCGATGGCGATCCCTACCACGAACCATTTCCAGTAACGCACGAACCGGAGCAAGATCTCCATGATCGAGATCGTCTCCTCGTTAGAGGCATTTTCTGGCAATTTCACAGAGTTTATGTCGGTCATTCTTGTTTATCTTATCAATTGAAATTACTACCTATCGGTACTTCTTATCTCGTTTATGTACTTCGTTTTATCTTAAAATATTTACAAGGAGCGTGGCCACTGATATCATGATCGACGTGGCCGAGAGCCATATATTTGTGGCACTTCCGATTTCGGAGTTCTTGGCTTTCGTTTTATTAGGTTCCACGTACACCACGTCGTTTTGCTGCAGGTAATAGTAGGGCGAGTAGATAATATTCCTGTCGTTAAGGTTCATCAAAATCACTCGTTGGTTCCCTTGGGCATCCTCCCGTATAATCTTCACGTTATCGCGTTGTCCCCAGATTGTCATATCGCCCGCCATTGCCAGTGCTTCAAAAATATTCACCTTCTCGTTACTAATTGTAAACGTGTTAGGCCGAGCCACCTCACCCAGCACCGATATCTTGTAATTCACGAAATTCACCGTCACCACCGGCGGCTCTTTAAGGTACTTGCTCAAGAGGCCCGTCACCTTCTCCTCCGCCTCCCGTTTGGTGAGGTTGCTTAATGTAATAAAACCCACGACGGGGAAATTAATCTGCCCGTTATTGTCCACGAGGTAAGCTTGAAGTTGCGGTTGGGAATAGGTGCTCAAACCCGTGGTCATGCTTGGCACGGTAAGGTTAAAAGGTTTCACTGCTTCCGGATCCGTTGCCGATACCGTGATGGTAAGCAGATCTTTAGGAAGTATTCGCGCATCGTACAGGGTGGTCGATTGAACGTGTTCATCTACATCTTCCTCCCCGGCTCCTTGAATGTAAGCCACGTTTTTCGAGGCCGTACATCCTGCAAGCCATAGTGTTATCAATATCATTGAAACAAGGTAGAGCTCTCTCTTCATAAAAATTAAGTTTCCGGTTTTATTAATAGCATTTCTGGCTCGGAGATATCAAAAACTAGGCCAAGCCACGTTTAGTTTCCACAAAAGTAGCACTTTTCGCCCAAAAGCCAAGCCATTCGGTAGAAAAAACCAGCTTTTCTACTTTTTTGTAGAAAAAATGCCTCACGCGGCACGAGCAGGTCTCAACCCTGCCCACCGCGTAAGGCATCTGAAAATTAGAATTATTTAAACCCTAGTTATAATACGTGCGGCTGTTAACCGTGCTATTCTTTACCGCGGCACCACCGCGCCCATGGCACTCTTCCCTTCACGGGAAACGCCGGTTTGATCTTTCAAGATAATATCCAGCTCGATGGGCGGGCTAAACTCCAACGCTAGTTGTTCTAACTGCTGGCTGTTCATTCCCAGGGCAGCCGCCGGGGAAGTAGGCGACAACAGCGAGGTGTGCGACCTCCCCCCATTGTCGGTCAACGCCCCAAGCATGGTCTCGTAATCGAACACCGCGCCCGATACCACCGCGCCGGCACCATCCAGCAGCTGGTTCCCTGTCACCATGTGCGACAACGTGGTAGTATTCGCCGCCATCTCGATATCGGGAGTAACGGAAGCCCTGTTACCGGCAATAATCGTGTTATACGCCTTGTACGTGGTGTTGGCCAGCACCTCCACCCCCGCGGCATTGTTGTAAGCAAAGTTATCCAGCACCGTGCTGTTGATCATCTCCACCGAAGAAGTCTTTCCCGCGGCACCATAAATACTGATTCCGCCACCGCGGCCACTCTCGTTGCCGTAGAAGGTAGAGTTAACCACCAACACCCTTGAGAACTCACGCGCGTAGAGTCCACCACCTCTTCGCCCGGTGTTGGGGCCCGCGTTCGTGGAGTTATACGCCACGGTAGTATTGTAAAGGTAGAGGTAGGTAAGCGTGTTCCCGCTAAAAGTATACAACCCTGCCCCCACGCCCCACACGGAGTTGCCGGTGACGTTGCAATTCGTCATGTAAAGGGTGGCCGACTCGTTGAAAACACCTCCCCCGTCCGACGCCTCGAGTATCCCCTTGTTATTGGTGATATCGCTATTCCACATCCTCAGCTCCGCGCCGTTGAACATGTATATACCTGCCGCGTGCTGTCGCGATTCGTTCTCGGTGATCACGCAGTTGGCGATCTCCACCTTCGAACCGCCCACGATGATCCCTCCCCCGTAGGAGCGACGATACGTGTGCCCGCCAATATTAAGCGTGCCGGCGTTGGATGCCCCGGTTCGTCCCCCCGTGATGGTAAGGTTCTCGAGCACCACGCTCTTTCCCTCTTCGGCGGGCGCGGTAATCACCATAGTGTGGAACACCTCCCCGTTGCCGTTGAGGATGGTCTCGCTGTTCGAGGGATCCGGTGCCGCCCCCTCGTCCGCGTGGGCAGGATACCCCCCGATCAGTGTCACGTTGCTATGCACCTCGAAAGTAATATCCCCCTGCTCGGTACCCCCGGTCACCATGTTCTTCGGCAAGTAGGTACCCGCCGCGATATGAATCACGTCGCCCGATACCTCCCGATCCAATGCCTCGGCCAAGGAGATGGGTGCTCCCCACGAGAGGCCGTCGTTGCTATCCACGCCCGATTCTTTCACGTGATAGTGATTAATCAGATCGCTCGCCTCGCTCGGCTCCTGCACCACGCGCACCGACTTCTGGTCGTCGCTCGTGACCCACACGATAATCTCCCCTACCCGCTGATCGGTAGTTCTATTACGGCTCGCCGTGAATTTAATCGAACCGTCCGACAGTCCGTTTTCCTCCGTGAGGTTGAGCCATGCCGTGCTTGTTTTGGCACGCCAGGGCAGGTTCGAATTCACCGTCAAGATAAAATCACCCCCATCTTTCGGGATCGTTATATCCCCCTCCTCGATCGAGTAGACCGGCGTTTCGGGCGTAAAGTCGCCCATATCAATATCTTCGGAGCACGAAAAAGCCGCTCCCATTACCATCGCGAGCATCAACAGCTTGCAGCACGGCAATATATAATGTTTTATATGTTTCATTGTTTATGTATTACTCCGTTGATAAAATTAATAAACCATTGGCGACTGCCCGTTCCTTGCCCCCGTTATCACTCGGCCAGTTGCGAATCTCGAAACGGTCATCGTCGAAAGCCGGGGTATTACGAATAAAGAACGTAGATGAACCACCCCCGTCGAGGTTGATCGCGTTATATGCGCCCAACGCCTTCAAGCACTGCCCCAACTCGTCGTACGACATACCGTTGGAGTAATGGAAATTCCTTCCATCCACCACGAAAATGTACACCCCCGTGCCATCTTCCGATACCCCGATGGTAGTAC
>JAAYTC010000198.1 GCA_012518155.1 Bacteroidales bacterium
CTCTTTCTTTATCTCGTCGTTGTCGTCCGCGAGGATCGCCTCCGAGAGCTCGTAGGTCTCTTCGATGGTGTTCGCCCGCAGGCTCTCGTTGGTCTGTTCCCTATCCCAGGGGCATTTCTCCCGCAGCTCGTCCATGATGTCGAGCAGCCGCCCGAACGCCTCCATCTTTTGTTCCCTTGTATTCAAGATCTCTTATCGTTTAGTTGTAGTTGCACTACACGCGAAAACTTCATTAGTTGAAGTTTCGAAGCCCTGTCTGCAAGAATTCCACGTAGTTATCCACGCTTTCATCGTACGCGTGGGCAGGAGATAGTGGTTTCCCCAGGTGGTCGAGCACCACGTAGTAGGGTTGCGATTGGGTGCCGAACTTGTGTCGCTGCAGGTAACTCCATTTATCGCCCACGGTCCGCAGGCGAGAGGTGCGCCCGTTCTCGTCCACTTCAATCGTCTCGGGGAGGCGTGTCCGCTCGTCCACCATCAACACGATGAAGACGAAATCCTCCTCGATCAGGTTCCTCACTCGTTCATCGGACAGCACCGTGGCGTCCATCTTGTGGCAGTTCACGCACCCGTGTCCTCCAAATTCCAGCAGTACCGGCTTGCCTGTCTGTGCCGCGTAGGTCATGCCCGTCTCGTAATCATCAAACACTTGGTTCATCGGATCGTGTCCCAGCTTGAAGTCCTGTGTGGAGAGCGGCGGAACAATGGAGCTGATGGGCTTCAATGGGGCACCCCATAAGCCGGGTACCATGTAGATGGCGAAGGCAAACGACAGCATCGCGAGGAAGACCCGCGTGAGCGAGACGTGTGCCAAGTCGCTATCGCCCTTCAGCTTGATCTTGCCAAGCAGGTAGAAGCCCATCATCGCGAAGATCACGATCCAGAGCGAGAGGAAGATATCCCGGTTCAGGATACCCCATCCGCTCGACAGGTCGGCCACCGAAAGGAATTTCAGGGAGACCGCCAAGACGATAAAGCCCAGCACTACCTTCACCGAGTTGAGCCAGCTGCCCGATTTTGGCAATGTCTTGAGCCAAGAGGGGAAGATAGCGAACAGGGTAAACGGTATGGCGAGCGAGAAGGCAAACCCGAACATACCGATGGCCGGCGCCAGGAAGTTGCCGTGCGTGGCCGCGTCTACCAGCAACCAGCCAATGATGGGGCCGGTGCAGGAGAAGGAGACCAGCGCCAGGGTAAACGCCATGAAAAAGAGGCTGATAAACCCGGTAGTGCTGTCCACCTTGCTGTCCATCTTGTTGGTCCACGATGCCGGCAGCACCAGCTCGAACGCACCCATGAAGGAGAACGCGAAGACGATGAGCAGGGCAAAGAAGATGAGGTTAAACACCGGGCTGGTGGCGATGTTGTTGAGCGCGCTGGCACCGAATATCGCCGTGATAATCAACCCCAGTGTCACGTATATCACGATAATCGAGAGGCCATAAATCATGGCGTCTTTCACTGCCTTTTCACGACTTTTCTTGTTGCGATTCAGGAAGAAGCTCACCGTGATGGGGATCATCGGCCACACGCACGGGGTGATCAGCGCGGCGAACCCCCACAGGAACCCTTTCAATAGGATACTCCAGAGCGATCCGGCGGCGTGGTCGTCGCCGCCCAGCGCGTTGAGCTCCTCGATCACGGGCGACCAAAGTGCTTCCCGATCGAGCGTCCCCATTGTCGCCACGGGTTGGGTGACAGCTGCTACTTGCGCCTCGCCATCCACCGATCCGTCGACAGGCGACGAGGGAGTAGCGTCGGTCGCAACGGGTGGTGCGGTACCTTGTCCCTCGGGCTGGGCGGCCGCCGTCACCGCGAGCGTGGCCGGCAGGTCGGACGACCCAAACGTGAAGTCCACCGGTAGCGGTGGGGTACAGGTCTGGTCGTTACACGCCTGCGCGCGCACGTTCCCTTCAATCGCGAAGTTTTGTTTATCGGTTACCTTGAGTCGCTGCTTGAACGTGACGGAACCGGTAAAAGTGCCGATCTCCATCTCGAATATCTCGTCGAACTTAACGGTCGCCTTTTTGTCGGACGACTGGAATGTACCCACCTGTTCAGCACCGGTAATCCGGTCGAACTCGATCATCGTCGGGGTGGGCCCTCCTTCCGGGATGTGCGTATCGTACATGTACCATCCCTGTTCGATAGTTGCCTTGGCCACGATGGCCACTTCTCCGTTCCCTGCTTCTTCCAGCGAAAAGTCCCATTCCAGTGGGCTTTGCGCGGCCATGGGAAGGGCCACGAGAAGGAAGAAAGCGATAAGGGAGAGTCTACTTTTTCTCATATAATTGATATAAATGCTTGACTTTGTCATAAGCGAGCAAATGTGGTTTACTGTTGAATGAAGCCGTAAAGATAGTAAATTTATAGTAACCGGACGAGGGTTACTCCTTGTTGGTGAGTATATCCAGCACGATTCGATCTGTCTCGTTCATCCCGCTTGTCCCTATCAGCCCCAAGTTGCGGATGGTCTGGTCGATATCTTCGTCGATGATCCCTTCTCGCGCGGTGACCACCCCGTCCTCGATCGCCATCAGGGGATATTCGTTTCTCGTTGATATACCGCTTGCCCGCCTTCACGTCTTGTGGAGTGATCTCCTTAAGCACCTCCAGCCCGTTTTCTGATTTGCCGACCAAGGCACCCAGGGCGATGGCGATAGGGAGTCCCGTCATCCCGGTGCCGGGGATACCCACGCCCATCGCGTTTTTCAGCACGTTGGGACTTAAAAAAACTTCGATTGAGTCGGGCCTTTTGTCCAGCACCTCGGTGGCTTTGGCAGTGCATAGCGAAACCGCGATGGGCTCGGTGCACCCCACAGCGGGGATAATCTCCTGTTGCATGATCGCCTTGATACGCGATCGCTCTTCTATCGGGAGCATTTTAATGGTTCGTTTCGGTTCATATAAACGCGAAATTACAAAAAAAGTCGACTCACTGTTACTCCCTTTCAACGATCTTCGCGTTAAAGCATGGGCGGTGATGTTCTCTCCATCAAACGCCGATTCAACCCATCGTTTAACTTAAATTTAACTCATATCTCCCTCTTGTCTCCCTCGGTTAATTATGGAGGGGCTTAGAGCGAGATAGGAGCGAAATACGAGGGAGATACGACTCAACTGCTAAGAAAGCCCGAGCAATAGAAAGTTTAAATTAAAGTAAAATTAGGTCGGTGCGGGAAGAAGCGGTGACGAACGCGCGATGAAGGGTTGTGAAAATTAATGGTCCAGGCACGAAAAAAAATAGAGGCATCTCCTTGAAGAGACAGCCTCTATTTATAAAATGTTACTCGCTCCTCCCAACCATGAAGGCGGGGATAGGCGGCACGTTGTGTTACTTGATTCCCGCTTTTTGGTACGAGATACCCAGCGCGTCGGCTACCCCTCTACCGTAATCCGGATCGGCCTTGTAGCAGTTGTTGATGTGGCGAACCTTGATGATCTCGTCGCTATCGCCCATATTCCGGGCGGTGTTATCAAACAGGCGCTGCTGCGCGTCGGGCGTCATGAGTCGGAACAGCTTACCCGGCTGTTCGTAGTAGTTATCGTCGTCCGCGCGGAAGTCCCAGCGTTTGATGTCGCCATCCGCTTTTTGCAGCGGCTCATCGTACTCCGGTTGTTCTTGGAACACGTTGTAGCTGTTGGGCTCGTAGTGCAACGTGGCCCCTTGGTTTCCATCTACTCGCATCTGCCCGTCGCGATGGTACGGGTTGTATCCTCCTTGTACTCCCTTTGGGTGGTTTACCGGGATCTGATGGTGGTTCACACCCAGGCGGTAGCGTTGCGCGTCGCCATAAGAGAAGAGACGTCCTTGCAGCATCTTGTCGGGCGAGAAGCTCACACCCGGCACCACGTTCGCGGGATTAAACGCCGCTTGTTCCACGTCCTGGAAGTAGTTGTCAGGGTTGCGGTTCAGCTCGAACTCGCCGACCGGGATCAGTGGGAAGTCGCCCTTGTACCACACCTTGGTGAGGTCAAACGGGTTGTAAGGCATCTTGTTGGCCTGCTTCTCGGTCATGATTTGCACGTACATCTTCCACTTGGGGAAGTTGCCATTCCCGATCGCCTCGAACAGGTCCCGCTGGTGACTTTCGCGATCCTTGCCGACCAGTGCTTCCGCCTCGCCGTCGGTGAGGTTGTCGATCCCTTGTTGCGTCACGAAGTGGAACTTCACCCAGTGACGTTCGTTGTTCGCGTTGATAAAGCTGTAGGTGTGGCTCCCGAAGCCGTGCATATGGCGGTAGCTACGCGGGATGCCGCGATCGCTCATGGTGATGGTCAC
>JAAYTC010000199.1 GCA_012518155.1 Bacteroidales bacterium
CTGCCACGCTTAATGGGCTGGATACGGTCTTCATAGAGGATACAAAATTCGTTCTTTTGGAGGGACAAAAGTTCGCGGAAGTAATTCATCAAAACGGGTATAAGTTATTCGTTCAACACAAGTGCCGCATCAGCCCTCCCGGGAAGCCCGCGGCGTACGGTGGAACTTCCCAGACCTCATCTGTTACCTCTTATTCAAGTTGGATGGGGAGTGGGAGGGTATACGAATTGAAGCTTCCCGATGATTTCAAGGTTAACCCTTATAAACAGTATTGGCTTGAAAGAGAGGACGGAAAGCGGGAGAATTTTTTGTCGTTGCGACAAATACGCCGGTCTTATGGCAAACAGCGGGCACTCTTTACCAAATACACCAAGGAGAACGAAGTTGATTTTGAAGATTCGGAATCAGTTGCCACCTTGATTCATTATATGGAAGTAAACGGTGCTTCGTATTAATACACCCCATAAACCGCTCATCGGTTCAACGGAGGGGTGCCCCCTCTTGAACCGCGAATGGAAAGCGGAAATCCAATTTTCAGGGTTGTCAAAGAGGGAGAAACTGTATCATTAGGCCCGAGCGAAGATCAATAGGCCCGCGCGAAGAGTACGCGTTGTGCCGACGGTTTACCGGTCACCATGCACGTGCCCGGTGTTTTGTCGCCCTCCAACGGGATGCAGCGGATGGTCGCTTTGGTCTCTTCCTTAATACGCTCTTCGGTCTCGGCAGTGCCATCCCAATGGCAAAGTAGGAATCCCCCTTTTTCGATCTCTTCCTTGAACTCATCGTACGAATTCACTTCACGGGTTTGTGAGGTGCGGAAATCGTGTGCTTTCTTGTAGATGTTCTCTTGCATCTCTTCCAAGAGCTCCTTGATGTGGTTCTCGATGTTGTCCACTGGCAAGGTCTCCTTGGTGAGGGTGTCTCGACGCGCCACCTCGATGGTGTTATTCTCTAGATCGCGTGCTCCCAATGCAAGGCGTACGGGCACTCCTTTCAATTCATATTCCGAGAATTTCCAGCCCGGTTTCTTGTTGTCTGCATTGTCGTATTTCACGCTGATGCCGAGTGCTTTCAATCGCTCACGGATCCCTTTTACCTTCTCGTTTATCTGCTGCAGCTGCTCTTGGTTCCTGTAAATGGGCACGATAACCACTTGGTAGGGGGCCAACTTGGGCGGTAATACCAACCCGTTATCGTCGGAGTGCGACATAATCAGGGCACCCATCAGGCGGGTGGATACGCCCCAAGAGGTAGCCCACACGTGATCTCGTTTTCCACTCTGGTCGGTGAACTGCACGTCGAACGCTTTGGCGAAATTCTGTCCCAAGAAATGGGAGGTACCCGACTGCAGTGCCTTTCCATCTTGCATCAATGCTTCGATGGTGTAGGTGTCGACCGCACCGGCAAAGCGCTCTGATTCCGATTTGAATCCTTTCACCACCGGCATCGCCATGTATTTCTCGGCGAACTCGGCGTACACGTTGATCATCTGCTCGGTCTCCTCGATCGCCTCCTCCTTGGTGGCATGAGCGGTGTGCCCCTCTTGCCAAAGGAACTCGGTCGTCCGCAAGAAAAGGCGGGTGCGCATCTCCCAACGAACCACGTTGGCCCACTGGTTAATGAGGATAGGCAGGTCGCGGTAGGATTGTATCCAGTTCTTGTAGGTGCTCCAGATGATGGTCTCAGAGGTGGGGCGTACCACCAGCTCTTCCTCCAACTTCGCTTCGGGATCCACGATGAGGCCGTTGCCCGCCGGATCGTTCTTCAGCCGGTAATGGGTGACCACCGCGCACTCCTTCGCGAACCCTTCCACGTGGTCGGCTTCGCGGCTAAGGTAGGATTTGGGAATAAAGAGCGGGAAATACGCGTTCTCGTGCCCCGTCTCCTTGAACATATCGTCCAGTTGGCGCTGCATCTTCTCCCATATGGCGAAGCCGTAGGGTTTAATCACCATGCATCCGCGCACGGCTGAGTTTTCGGCCAGATCGGCCTTGATCACCAAGTCGAGGTACCACTGCGAGTAATCTTTCGCGCGAGGGGTAAGCTCTTTTAATTCTTTTGCCATTTCGTGTAGAACTGTTGTACGTGTAATTGAAGTTGCAAAGATAATAAATATTGCGTGAGTCGGAAAGAGAAATATTGTACCTTTGACGCCGTTGACAAATCTTATAATTCAACAGAATGAATAACGATTACTACGGAAGGAAGATAAAGGAGAACGACTCCCAGCTGGAGAAATTGAAAGCCCCGTTACGGGCTATCCCTTTTCTTAAATTGCTGTTTTTCTTCGTCGCCGTTTTTCTTTTGATCGCTCCTTTTCAACTGGACTGGCATCGGACGGGCTGTTTTTTGCTGGCTGCTCTCTGTTTCGGAGTCTACCTTTGGTTGTATAAACGGGATGATTTTTACCTGCGCGAGAAAGCGTATCATCGGGCATTGAAAAAGGTGTATTCCGATGAGATCTCTTTTCTGAAGGGAGATTATAGCCCATTCGATAACGGCGAGCGGTTTGTCAATAAAAAACATCCGTACGCGTTCGACCTGGATCTGTTCGGCGAGAACTCTATTTATCATATGATCAACCGGACTGTAACGAGCGAGGCGAGTTCTCTCCTGGCCGAGAAACTGGGCTCCATTCCGAATAGCGAAGAGGAGATCGTCGCACGGCAGGAGTCGCTCTCAGAGTTGACTCGAAAGGAGATATTCAGGCACCGGTTCATGGCTATTTGCAAGGGTTTCGACAAAGAGAAAGAGGATTTCAAAGCGATGGGAGCAATCGGGGAGACCGGGGGACGCCACTCGGTGCTTACCTCTACTGTGGGGCTGGTTCTTATCTATTGTTCGATCGGTGTGACGTTGGCATCGGGGGTGCTGGCTTACTTGGGCTATCTCCCTTGGTCGCTCTTCATCTCGTTGTTCATGCTGCAGCTTTTCTTCCCGATGCTTTATAACAAGGTGCTGAATAGAGTGGGGGCCGATATCGGTTTCTTGCACGAGAATACCCGGGTACATGCCGACTTGTTGCAGGTTGTTCAGGAGGAAACGTTCGAAGCACCGTTGAATAGCGACTTAAAAAAGGATCTGTTTGAAATCCACAACGCCCGTGACGCGCTAAAGGAGCTCTCCACCTTGTTAAAGAAGTTCGATCAGCGGCATAATGCCTATATTTTGGTGCTGTTCAATGGCCTCTTTTTGAGGGATCTGTTCTTGTTGCGGCAGTTCTACCGATGGAGAAGCCATTACTCGTTGCATGTTCAACCCTGGATTAGCCTTTTGGCCGAGATGGAGGCTCGCGTTTCTCAAGCTACCTACCTCTTTAATCGGCCCGAATTCACCTGTCCCGTGATCACGGATCGGCCGGGCATCCTTATCGAGGCCGCGGGATTGGGCCACCCGTTTATACCGAAAGAGGAGCGGGTGGATAACGATATCGTGATTGATAGAAAGAAATTCATGATCGTTACCGGTGCCAACATGGCGGGGAAAAGTACTTTTTTACGTACGGTGGGGGTTAACTACGTGTTAGCGGTCAACGGGATGAACGTATGCGCGTCGCACTTCCACTTCTCCCTATTTCACCTGTTTAGCAGCATGCGAAACACGGACGACCTTTCATCGGGTACTTCCTACTTTAAAGCTGAACTGGAGCGTATGCGGGAGTTGATTCGCTTCTGCCGATCACACCGGCATACGTTGATTATACTGGATGAACTGTTGAAGGGAACCAACTCGAGGGATAAGCTGAATGGTTCGATCCTGTTCCTGAAAAAGATGGCTGAGTTGCCGGTAACCGGGATTATCGCGACGCACGACTTGGAGCTGGCGAAATTAGAGGAAGAAGTCCCTGAACGGTACCAAAACTGGTGCTTCGAGATAAATCTTACCGAAGAGGAGCAGTTCACTTATAAAATAGAGCGAGGCGTCTCAAAAAACATGAACGCGACGTTTCTATTGCAAAAAATATTGACGGAGGAGTTGTTGTAAGGAAATCCCGTCGTTTACCCCTGTTGTCGACTCAAGTTTGTCAACCATCAATTATTACAACTACCGCTGAAAATAGAGGCCGATAAATATTTCACTTTTTTTTTTTGGAGAGGTTGCCCCGGAAGAAAGAGAAGTAGATGCCCGGGATTCCAATCAATGAAAAGATAAGGAAACCCAGTCGCATGGCTCGCAGGAATACCTCGTGCGGTACGGCCTCTACCGACTGGTTTCCAAAGAAGACCGAGAAGAGGAGGGTGACAATACTCATGCTGATGATCTGTCCGAATACTCGCATGGAAGAAGCTAATCCTGAAGCTTGTCCGTACTGGCTTCGTTGAACCGAGCTCATGATGGTGTTCATGTTGGGTGAAGAGAAGAGGGCGAAGCCCAGGCCTACCCAAACGAGGATCGCGACAATAACCCCGATGGGGGTATTTGCTCCCAAGAAGGCGAGCATGCCCAATCCGATGGAGCACATGGCCATTCCAGCGGTCGCGAAATAACGTGGTTGGATCTTGTCACTCAATCTTCCCACCACGGGCGAGAAGAGAGCCATCATTACCGGTTGCGCCACGATCACGGCTCCCGCGTCGCGGGGCGACAGCCCTTGTATCTTTTGCAGGTAGAGGCTGAGGAAGAAAACAATGGCAAAGGTGGCGGTATAGTTGATCAGGGCCGATAGGCTGGAATACGCGAAGAGCCGGTTTCGAGTATAAAGGCGGGTGTCGAACAGCGGATGCTCCAGCGTGCTCTCGTACCGCCAGAACACAATCAACAAGATCAAGGCAATCCCCATCAGTGCCCATCCAAGGAGATCGGGTATTTGTGAACTCCCGAATACCATGGCGGTGAGTCCGGACATAAAAAGGAGGGTCCCTTTTTTATCCGCTTCTCCCTCGGGAAGCGATCGCTTCTTTTCGCTCTTCAGGAAAACATGCGCAATCCAGATACAGCCGATACCAAACAGTACCGCGATGAGGAAGAGGAAACGCCAACCCGCGTGTTGCGTGATGATGCCACCAATCAACGGGCCCAAGGCCAATCCCACGTAGACCGATGCTACCGAGATGCCAAGCACTTGTCCTCGCTTATTCGCGGGAAAAGAGGAGACCAAGATGGCTTGTCCCGTGGTATTCATAAACGCGGTGCCCACCCCTTGCAAGAAACGAGCGGCGATGAGCCAATACCCGCCCGGCGCGAAGTAGCAGACTGCCGACGCCGCGGTGAAGATAAGCAGTCCCAGCTTGAACAGCTTACGGTTGTCGCTCCGGTCGCCCCACGACCCCGAAGGGAGCATGAAGAGCGATGTGCCCAAGAGGAACGAGGTGATGATCCAACTCAGCTGGATGGCAGTAAGGGAGAAGTCGTGTTCGATGGTGGGGAGGGCAATATTTACCGCCGACACCAAAAAGGTACCCATGAACGAGGTGATGGATACCACGAGTAATATGGAGAGTTCTTTACGTTTCGTCACTTTTGAAGAATTAATAATGAGTTACATTTGAATATCATAACTCAAGTTTTGCTTGCATCAACCATTACAATTATAGCTAAGAATGAGGCCTATAAATGTTGGATGGGGTACCCGTTAGATGAAATAGGCGCGATCTGATAAGCTGTTCGAAGCGAAGCGAGTTATTTATCAGATAGCCTATGAATCTGTAACGGGTCATAAAACATTGTCAGCCTATGATTTAGCTATAGTTGTAGTGTTTGCGAAATTTGCATCAATAAGTTTCTCGAACATGCTTTATTGTAATGGGCGTCTTGTCGGCCGCTTTCAATTCCGGTGAGGAGATAACGATGGTTCGTTTCTCTCCCGGCAGGAGGTCGATAAAGTTATCGCTGAAGCGAGCTCCCTGAATGGGTATTTCCACTAAAACGTCTTTTGCGAGCTTCTTACTGGACAGTGTTACCCGGTACTCCCCGTCACGGTACTGCACTCTGGTTGCAACCTCGGTTGGGGGCAGCTCCAGTTTATTGGGCCAGTAAAAGAAATGATCCTTCGTGGAGATCACCTTCCCCTTGCTATCGCTCAGGAAAGCACGAATCACCGTGCGCGTTTTTTCCGCTTCGGTTACCAGCTCGGCCACGTTGAATGTTTTCACGATGCGGCTGTCGTTAGCTTTGGCACTTACCCGCTCGGTGAACTCCTTCCGCTTCCCGGTCGTGAAGTCGACCACCTGCACGGTGAGCCGCAGGTTGTCGCGATCTTCCAGGAAGTCCGACATCGTGTAGTAATGCAGTTTATCGTCCTTGTGTTCCACGCCCAGCGCGAGCGGGGCCAGCACGTCCCTCATCCGGTAGTGCTGCGCTTTCCAGTTGTTGTAGTAGTCGATGCTCGACCAAGAGACCACCGGCCAATCGTCGTTGATTTGCCAGTATAGTGCTCCCATGCAGTAAGGCCTGCCGCGGCGCATCGCTTCCACCGACTCCTCCATGCCGTTGCCTTGCATCAACAGGCCGATATACACGAAATCCTCGAAGTTTTTCGGTTCGTGGTAATACATGTCCATATACTTTTTGATCAGCGAATTGCCGGTAGAGGCTTTTTGGTGCACCTTCATCACGTCGCTCTCGAGGCTCCATTGCTCTTCGGGAGCAAAGGAGCGGATGGTTTTCATCTCGGGGAACGATTGGAAACCGAACTCGCTGGCGAAGCGCGGTAGCCGGTCCGCCATCCCCTCGAACGGCAGGTGTCCGTACCATAAGGCCCAGTCGTGCGCGTCGCTCGCCGCGAACTTCTCCGGGTTGCCCCAGTTGGAGTCGTAGGGTGACCCGTGGATGTAACTTCTCGTACCGTCGTGCGCTTCTACCAGACTTGGGATCAGTTCCCGGAAGGTCTTGTCGTACCCCTCGAACCAAGCTTCCATCACCTCCGCGGGGTACTCCTTTTGCCACCCCCAGTGACGGAGTCCCTCTTCCACTTCGTTGTTACCGCACCAAAAGGCGAGCGAGGCGTGGTTGCGGAGCCGTTTGATGTTGTAGATCACCTCCTCCTGCACGTTGGCCAGGAAGGCATCGTCGGAAGGGTAGGGCACGCAGCCGAAGATAAAGTCCTGCCACACGAGGATACCTTTCTCGTCGGCATGGCGGTAAAACTCCTCGTTCTCGTAAATGCCCCCTCCCCAGACGCGCACGAAGTTCATGTTGGATGAGAGGATATTGTCGAACAGCCGGTCGTAGTACTCGCCCGACTGCTGGGTCGTAAAGATCTCCCCGGGTATGTAGTTGGCTCCCTTCGCGAAGATGGGGGTGCCGTTTACCTCGAAGTAGAAGGAGCGACCATGCTCGTCCCGGTCCTGTACCAGGCGGACCGAACGGAAGCCGATTCTTTCATCTTTCTTATCCACGACTTGATCGTCGATCAGGAGCATAACGTGAAAATCATAGAGGTGTTGCTCCCCCCAATGGATCGGCATCCACAGATTGGGATTCTCGATCACCATATCGAGGGAGATAACGTTTTTGCCTTTTTTCAGCAAGATATCTTTTCCCGTTGATTCAAGCGGGTCCCGGGAGTCATTGGCGTATCCCACCGCGATTTTAGCCGGGGTTTCGACGAGTGAATAGATCTCCACCTGATTCTCGATTTCGGCTTTTTCTTTCGTGACGCTCTGCTGTTTCACGTGAAAGTCATCGATGCGCGCTTTATTATAGAAGGTGAGCGAAACCGGTTTCCAGATGCCCATCTGCACGATGCGGATGCCCCAGTCCCACCCGAAGTGGTAGGGTGCTTTCCGGTTGTAGATGCTTAGCTTCTCCTCCCGATGGTCGTTCCCCGCCGGGTAGTCGTACCCGAAGGTGGCCCGTGCCGGCATCATCCGTTGTACCGGCGAGTAGAAACGGATATAGAGTTTGTTTTCTCCCTCTAACAATAGGTGCTTAATCGACACCTCGTGGCCGACGAACATGTTCTCCGACTGCAGGATGCGCGACCCGTTCAGGAACACGTCGGCATGGGTATCCAACCCTTCGAACGCGAGGAGGGCATCGTCGTATTTCAGCTGGTCGCCTGTCACAGTGAAACTCTTTCTAAAATCCCAGTTTTCGTCCTCCACCCACTGCACTTTCTCTTCGTTGGTGCCCCAAAACGGGTCCGGCAATACGCCGTGTCGGACCAGGTCGCGTTGCACCGATCCCGGGACTTCGGCATCGTACCACTGCTCTTTGTTCATCTGTGAGAATTGCCACCCTTCGTTCAAAGAGAGGGTCGCGCCCGACTGCGCCCATAAAGATAAAGGTGCCA